>WRKH01000239.1 GCA_009778175.1 Turicibacter sp. | reverse complement strand
AACGGCCTCAACGGCCTCAACGGCCTCAACGGCCTCAACGGCCTCAACGGCCTCAACGGCCTCAACGGCCTCAACGGCCTCAACGGCCTCAACGGCCCATAACTAATTATCTCACGGTCGCTTCGGGAAGTCAATAGATTTATGTTACAATTTTATGACATTTTTTGCCACGGGGCAAATCGTGGGAAAATGCCCGTATAATGCGGGTTTTCCAACTTCATTTTTGCCAAACAAAATTTTCTCCTTGCATTTTTCCCGCAAATGTGATACGATAATAATCTGAACCGACCAACCTTAAGGAGGTGCGATTATGAATACGCATTTTTGCACGTGTACCGTCCTGGAATGTCCGCACCACCCGCAAAATAACCAAGCGGGCTGCGACGACTGCATACGGAAAAATTTGAAACTGGGCGAAATTCCGTCCTGTTTTTGGCAGAATGAAATCATTGGCGAGACGGAGTATAGTGCCAGGAATTTTGCCAAAAAACTCTTAGAAAGTCAGGAAAATAGCTGATGCAATGGCAGGAAATAAAAATAACCACCCGCCCCGAAGCCCTCGAACCATTGACGGGCTTTCTCATGGCTCGGGGCGTGAACAATGTCCGCATAGTGGACGATGCCGAAATGGAGCGATTCCTAATCGATCACCCGCTCTCCTGGGATTATAAGGAAGAACGCAAAATTTACGAGACGTACATTCTTTTTTATGTGGAAAAAATGGACTTGGCAGCGTTGGAGCGGGACTTGACAACGCTAGCGGCGGAGATTGACCTAGGCGAATGGTCGATAAGTTCGGGGAATGTGGACGAGGACGATTGGCTACACGAGTGGAAAAAGACGTACAAACCCTTCAAAATCGGCAATGTCGTTGTAAAACCCGTGTGGGAGGAGTACGCCGCCACGGCGGACGAAATCATCTTCACAATCGACCCAGGCTCGGTGTTCGGCACGGGTTTGCACGAAACCACACAGCTATGCGTAACTATTCTATGCGAAAATACCAAAAATATCTCAAATTGCACAGTACTAGACGTGGGCTGCGGCAGCGGAATTTTAGGAATAATCGCACTCTTGCTAGGAGCAAAGGCGGTGGATGCTTGCGACCTAGACGCAAACGCTGTGAGGATTGCGGAGGAAAACGCCAAGCTCAACAAAGTAGAAAATTACAGCGTATTTACAGGGGAATTAGCAAACGCACCCCACAAAAAATATGATATTATCGTGGCAAATATCGTGGCGGACGTGCTAATCGGATTCATGCCGCTTATTCCCAACTATCTATCAAAAACAGGGCAATTCATCATGTCAGGTATCATCGACGAACGGCTAACAGACGTACATTCCGCCCTACAAGCCCACAATCTAATAGTAGTATCAGAAAAAAATCTAAACGGCTGGTTTGCACTAACCGCAAAAACCGCCTAACTGCATGATAATAAGACCAATGATGAGACCACGGGCGGATTCTATCCGCCCCTACGCAAAAAATGCAAAAATGCAAGAAAAAAACCAAAAGGCAAGGAAAAAATTTAAAGTTTGTCCACTTTTCAAAGTGGCGGGGTGTGAGGCAGAGCCCCACGGTTTTAGGGTGTGGGGCAGAGTCCCACGGTTTTGAGGTAGAAATGGCTAAATATTTTTGGGATGGTAGTAGAGTGGCCGATGAGACGTTGCATCATTTGCAGAATGTTTTGAGAGTGCGAGTTGGCGAAAAGTTTGTTTTGTGTGATGGAGCTGGCTTGGACTGTTGTTGTCAAGTGATAAGGCTGAAACCGTTTGAGTTTGAAGTGGTTGACCAAAATTTGTGTAGCTCGGAATTTGGGCGAAAAATAACGCTCTTTCAAGCCGTGATAAAATCGGATAAAATGGAATGGGTAGTCCAAAAAGCAGTAGAATTGGGCGTTTTTGCGATTGTGCCAGTTTACACGGAATATTCGGCACATTTTGAGATCGGGAAAAAAATCGAAAGATACCAAAAAATAGCAAAATCGGCGGCGGAACAGAGTATGCGAGGGATTATCCCGCAAATAAAGCAGCCAGTAAATTGGGCAAATTCTCTGAAAATTGCCCGTGGAACAAAGGTGGTCGCCCACGAAAAAGCCCGCCATTTTACTGAATTTAAAACCATGCGGGCAGTGGAATTTGACCAAGAAGAAATATCATTGTGGATAGGGCCTGAGGGCGGATTTTCCCCGCAGGAAACAACACAAATGGACGAATATGGGCTTTGCAAAGTCTCGCTGACGGCAGGGGTGCTAAGGGCAGAAACGGCGGCGGCGGCGGCTTTGGGGCAGATTTGGCTGGTTGGATAGCAGGAATTTTTTGCTATTGTGCGGGAGCGGATAAAATTCGCTCCGTATGGTCTTCCAAATGCCAAATCATACGTGCATTATCGAAACCATACTGCACACTAATCTCAAAAAATTCCTCTTCCGTTATCTCAAAATAACTTTGCTCAAATGCCAAGTCCGAGAAGTCGGGCCGAGTCGGGAAAAAGAAAAAGCTAAACGGAACAGTATCGCTAGGGAAGTCAAGCTCTGAACTAAACATACTTGTCTGGGTTAGCCGACCGTCTATTATTTCAAATAGCGTGTATGCAGTAATTCCGCCCTCCATCCCGATATTAACCAACCTGCCAGCCGCCGTTACACCGCTCCCAAATCCGAAATCTTGAACGCCAACATCTTCATATAAAACCAGATTGTCAATCGTGTAAAAAACTCTGCCCATCGGTATAACACCATACCAATTGCTCGCTTCGTGGCGGACTGCCAACACGCCCATTGTACCGTTGCCGTCCACGTCTACAATATGTGAAATTATCCGAGGAGAAAATGCGGGAGATTCCGATCTCTCTCCGCCCATAAAATACGCTTGTATTGCGGCTAGAAATTCGTCAGAGAAATGAGGAGTTTCAAATTGTGCCGCAAAATTTTCCGCACTTTCTAGCGGCTCGCCCGTTAAAAACGTCCGTTCGCCACGCCATAGCTCTGACCACCAGTCTTCTAAATTTTCGTTATTTGGGTTTTCTAAGTAGATTTGCGAAACATCCCAACCGTCCAATCCATGTATAGCAAAGGTTACTTCGTTGTGCAGAGGATTGTTGGTCGAAAAACTTATCCCTGTGTTGAAAAATCCCAAGTTTTGAAAATCTCTAATGATAACCGCCTCTCTTGGCCGTATTTCGCCAAATCTATAAAAATTTTCAAACGGTACGTGTAGCGAAACGCCCTGCCACTCGTCCGAGAAAAATGCCACTAGCGAAAGAAGCTGTACAGGTTCATCTGCCCATATAAGCAAATCAACCCCGTCCATATCCAGCTGATTAAACACATTTGGAAAACGCAAATTTGGCGAAAAACCACCCCGCACCGCCCAGTTCCGAAATCGTCCCTGCAAATGTTCCACCAAAATCAAATGCGTGGTTTCGTGGATATAGCCGAATTTTTGCAGAATTTCCTCCGTTGCCACAGCAATATGTACAGTTGGCGAATCTTCCGAATACTCGAAAATTTCGGGGCGGTCTTGCGTGTCTAAGCTCGGCAGGTTTGCAGAAATGCCATTTGTACGGGATTCCCCATTCTCGACCGCATCATGCACGGGCGTTTCCTCTCCGCAAGCCACAAAAAGGGCAACCGTCAAGATGCATAAAATGCTCCCTAAATTTTTCATAACCTACACTCCAATCCAGCCGCCAGCCATGCTAATTATAAGCATTGTGTGGTCAGGTATCTCCAATATCAAACTATCCAACCCATATCTTTCCGAGATTTCCAAAGACTCCTCTTCCGAGATACTACTCCACAACTCCAAAACAGAATCATCAACCAATCCACCGTCAATCAACCAAATCTCCCCATCGTCCCACATTTCATACGCTATCGTAAAATCCTCAACCAACCTGCCATCCACAAGATCAAACACAGTATAATGCACAACCCTAGCATCGCCACCAATCAAAATAGGTCGGCGAAGTCCACTCGCAAGCGGCTCAGTTACAGCGGCGACAAACGACGGAAATCCCTCCAAAAATCCCAAATCCTTCTCCGCAATTTCTCCATTATAAATGTAAAATATCCGCCCTACCGAAAAAATTCCATAATCGGTCTGCTCAGGGCGAACTGCCAACACGCCGATAGTGCCGTTGCCGTCCAAATCCACCAAATGGGCAAACATAGGCGAATCCCAATTTGAAATTTCCAAAGGATTATGAGCACCGCCGTAAAAATCTTCGATAGCCATCGCAAATATAAAAAAATCGGCTCGTAATTCTTCCAAATATTCCATTGTCAATTCCCCTGCAACTGTGCGGCCGTCCACCCTTAAAACATGATCCACAGGCGACCAATCGTCTATCGGATTATCCCACAAAGCCAGCAAAGTCCACTTGTTCAAATGTGCGAGTGCTGAAATGTCTGAAATTTGCTCGTTGCTTAGGCCCAAGGTTGTCAAATTTTGCAAATTAGCAAGCGGCGAAATATCCGTTATTTCATTGCCAAGTAGCGATAAACGAGTTAAATTTCTCAAATTTGCAAGTGGCGAAATGTCGCTTAGTTGAGTGCCTGTAATATCCAATTCTCGGAGATTTTCCAATTTTGCAATGGCAGAGATGTCAAGTGGATGTGCCGCATCCACCCGTCCTATGCCCACGCTTAAACGCCGCAAATTTTGCAAGTCTGCAACAGCCGTTAAATCGGTAATTTGCGGAAGGTCTACAATACGCAAACTTGTCAGATTCCGCAACTCGGCAAGCGGCGTTAAATCGCTTATTTCAGGGTTTCCGCTTAAATCCAAAAACTCCAAATTTGTAAGTGCCGCAAGCGGAGAAATATCGGATATTGCGTTGTGGTCTAACTGCAAAAACCGCAAGTTATGTAGGCTTGCAAGCGGTGTCAAGTCTTCTATATTGTGGAGACGTAAAATTAGCTGCTCCAAATTTACGAGCTCGGCAAGCGGCGAAATGTCGGAAATTTCCCCAAAACCGAGGCTCAAATCTAAAAATCGTAGATTTGTTAAGCCAGCAAGCGGCGTTAAATCCGTTATTTCGCCGATTCCTAGACGCAATGTGGTCAAATTTGTCATGTAGGCAAGCGGCACAATATCTTCGTTTGTCAAAGGTGCACTCGGTAATAAAGTCCGCAAAAGCAAACTGTCAAGTTCCACATCATACACCTGCCCACGGATTGTAATGCTTGTCGGGGGCGGCCTGTTGGCGGTGGCACTGCACGCCGACGGCAAATTTCTGATTTCTTCGTCGCTAAGCCCTCCTGATATTTCCGCCGTTTCCGAAACTTCTTCCGTCGGAAACTCCTCTTCTAGTTCCATTGCTGCATTGCCACAAGCCGCCAAAAATGCGACAAGAAAGACGCAAACGCAAGCTGTTAATCTGTTTATTTTCTCCATATGTGTACCTCCTTTTGTCTCGCCAAAAAGCCGTTTTACAATTCCTGCCCTGTCCGCAATATCTCTTTTACGAAAGGATTGTCGTTGTCAATTTCCGATGTGGGAAAGCCGCACGGCTCTATGTCAAAACCCTTGTATTTGCGTGTCATTCTAAATAGGCGAGTCATTATGTCCACCGAGGACAGGGTTTCAAATTCCTCGGAAAAGAAACATAAATCAATATCGCTTTGCCAAGTTTCGGTTTTTTTGGCGTAAGAGCCGAACAAGAACACCCTATCTATCTGCATTGCGTTTTTTACGTCGTTTACGTACTCCGTTATGATTCTGATTGTTTCATTGTCAACAGCCATTCAAAAACCTCCTTCGTTCGCTTAAAAAATAGTGTGGCGACCTGCTTATTTACGCTTTCGCTTAGCTTTTGTTTGTAATCGGCGTAACGACCGCTCAAATAATGCACAGTTAAATCGTCAAATAAATCGTAATGCTCGTCTTGAAACTCTTCTGGTAGCAAATCCTCTAATTTTTCGGCTATCATGCGTATATTATGCGTTTTTGGAACATTATCATCGATGTACAACACATACAGCCCTTTTAACAGCTTTTCCATTGCCTGCTGGCACATAAAAACTACATACAGCCAACGTCCGCTTTTTAACATGGCTTGTGCTGTGTCAATGTCATATTGTGCAATGTCAAGCCAATATTCGTATTTTTCGGTAATATCCATGCAGCCCCCTAAAACCTCAAAAACAACCGATAAAAGTCAATCCCCCACTCAAAAAACTCGCCGCAAATCTGAAATCCGTTTTTTTGATACAGGGCGAGGGCGGCGAGATTGTCCTTGCTTACAAGCATGATTATTCCGTCAAAATTGCGGCTTTTTATCTCCGCAATCGTGTACCCTAAAATTTCCTGCCCAATGCCCTTGCGGAGTTCGGTTGCCAAAACGCCCAACCTCCCAATTTCACAAGGATTTTTCAGCCCCCAATCGAAATCCGCCAACTCGTCCAAGGGTGCGGCGGTAACAACCGCAATTATTTTCTCGCCGTCTTTCAGCGTATACAGCGAATTATGGGCAATGTCGCCCTCTGCCGTTTCTTGGCTTGGATATTCCGTGTTCCAAGCCAAGCCAGGAAAGCCGATTAGACTGGTGTAAATGCCCAGTATTTCGGGGATTTCTGATGTTTGTGCTAGTTGAAATGTGTGGGTTGTCATTTTTATGCTCCTTTCGCTTTTAAGGTGCTACATTCCTTAATTTTGGTTCGTGCTGTGCTATAAAATCAAAATCTCTATCGTTGTGCAACAGCTCTAAATTGTAGTATATTGCGGTGCTTGCGATGAGTGTGTCGGCTATTGAACGAACCGTAATACCAAAATGCCGTAAATTCATGTAAAGCAAGGACGATTGTAGCCAAAAATCCAATTTTTGCGGCAAATAATAAACGTCAACATCGGACAAATAAATCCTCAATTTGTTGTATTCTTTGGATGTTTTCGCACCTTGCAACATTTCCTGCAATGTCATAACGGAAATCCCCCATGTATCGTCCTCTACAATGCTGTCGAAGAAAATCGTTTTGGGATTATCCGCATGGTTAAACCAACCTATCAAAACTGAAGTGTCAACTAATATCATTTTCCACCTCGCCGTCCTGATATTTACTGCCGCGCAACCGCTTATATTCCGCAATGTAAGTCTCATCAAACCGAATTTCCTCGCGAATTTCTCGTAAATTCTTACGCTGATTATTCTGCACGAACTCAGTCAAGGCTCTCTCGATGACTTCTTTTTTTAGGCTGTTCGGCATCAATTTATACGCCTTTTCTAGCAGATTTTGCGGCAACATCACCGTTGTTTTTATGTACGCCATGACACAACTCCTTCTAATTTCCAGCACAGGCGGCAAACGCCCACAAAACAGCCAAAATCCAACAATCTCCCCCACCACAATAATACTATACCACAATTTTCCCACCGTGTCAAATTTTTCAATGAAAAAATAAAAATGTGTAAAAATGTGCAGTCCAGGGCGTGCCCTGGCGGGGTGTTGCTCTGCAAACGGCTAAACGCTGTCCACTGGACACCAGCCGCGGGGCAGAGCCCCACGGTTTTAGTACGCAAACATCTTCATAAACCGCCGTATTATCTTGTATTCCTCGTTCGCCGCCAAAATAATCTGTCGCATCTCCTGAAAATCGGTCGGATTGTGGTAGGTGCATAACGATAATATCGGCTTGTGGTATTTCAAAATGTTTGTTGCACCACGCAACATATTTGGCTCGAATCCCTCAATATCCGCCTTTATGAAATCGACTTTCTTGACATTTTCAGAGATAATCCAATCGTCCAACCGCACTATCTGCTGCTTGACAACGCTGTTTGTAATATTGGCGTTAATGGCGGAGAATGTGGAAGATGCGGTATGCCCCTTGTAATGGTAAAATTCCACCACCTCGTTCTTGTCGCCCACGCCGAACGGCACGATTTTTATCTCGGAATTACTGTTAAGCTGCACGGTTTGCTCCAAAATATGCCGTGTCGCCTCCATCGGCTCGAAAGCGTAAACCCTCGCCCCTTTCTTGCCAGCATATGCGGAAAAATCGCCAATCCACGCCCCCAAATCTAGGACGGTATCCCCCTCCGAAATCAGAATTTTCGCATTTTCGTCCTCGTAACAATAAACCCCCTCGACCAAATATTTATCCAATTTATCAACATACGCCTTCGAATAATCGTCGTTATTGTGCAGATAAACGCTTAAAACGTCCTTGACACAGGCGTATAATTCCGTCAGATTTCCGTAATCCTCTCTATCCAATGAGGGCAGATAAATGCCGTTAAAATTGTATTTTTCGCCGACCTGATACTTTGCCAATTTCCTGTATGCGAATTTCCCTGTCAACTCCATGTCATATGCCTTTAATTTTTCGGATTCTCGCCCTGTTGATGTCAACAAGAAATTTGCGGTGCGTACCAAAAAAGCCCACGCATCTTCCGCAGAAGAAATGCTACGCAAGCGTGAACGTGCGTGTCGGAGGGCAATCTGCACACTCATGGCACTAACTCCGCAAGCGTTTCGGAAAATTCATCATCGCCGAACATCATCGCTTGCCAAAGCCCTTCAAATGCCTGAATATGCGGACTATTTCGATGTAGCCACCCTGGTTCAAAATTTGCGTACACATCCAAGTAAAGTTCATTTGTAAAGCCCAAAAACTCTGATTGCAACAGGAATGTAAAGTAGCGATTAAGGGTAATTCCGCTAATCTCTGCCACTCTTGCACCCAGCAAAAACGCCGACATTGTACCCCAATCGTCCTCCCCTAAATCATAGTTTGCCCACACTAGATATGGGGTTTGGAACATTTGCATATTATCCTCGAAAGTCCAGTTTGTTTGACTGCTGACAAATCCGAGTTTTTCAAATATATTGTCGGCATGCCGCCCTAAAATCGGCAGATGATCGCCGAAAAATACGACTATTGTGGGTGTGTCTCGGTTTTCTATGAAATCCACAAGCCGCCCCAACTGCTTGTCCGCGTCGAAAATCCCCTGCAAAAATGAGTTTACACGAGCCAATTCATCGTTGTTAAGCCTAGAACTCTCCGACATAACATCCAAATTCAGAGTGCCGTATTTTAGCGGTTCATAGCCCCAATGGTTCTGCATGGAAATTCCGAACAGAAACAGCGGCAATTCCGCCTCTTCCGCCGCAATTATCTCTTCCATAATCCTATCCGTAAAATATTCGTCCGAGACAAATTGCCCCTTAGTCCGAGCATTTGGCATCTGTTCCAAAGCGATAAATTCGTCAAAACCGAGTAGTGGATAGATACGATTTCGGTTGAAAAATGTGCTGTGAAAAGGATGTATGCCCACCGTGCGATAGCCATTTTGGCGGAACATCATGGGTAGGGCAGTCGAAATTTCCTCGGAAAAATAGCGACCGAAATTTTCAAAGGGAATGTAAAAACGTGAGCCGAAAAACACGTGCGGACTGCCTGCCAAGAACTCGAACTCCGTATTTGCCGTTCCGCCGCCGAAAACCGGTACTAGCAGGTTGCCGCTCAAACTCTCTTCCGCCAGCCTGTGCAAGTTGGACACGGGATTCTGCGAAAAGCTGATATTTTCCCAAATTGTGGGGTCTACGAACGACTCCGACATGACAACGATTACATTGGGGATTATCGGCTCTGGCGGCTCTATTTCCGCCATTTCAATGGGAATCATCCATTCTTCCATAAAATAGCCGTCGAAAAACGGAATTTCTGTTGGAAGCGGAGCGGCGAAGAAATTTTCTACATCTGTCGTTGCTAAAATGTCAACCCTCCTAAAATTCAGAATTTCGGAATAAAAACCCACGACAAAGCCGTATTCACGGTATCTGTCGATGACCGTCCCCTGTGCGATGTTAAGGCTGGGCAAAGTGTGATTTACAGCGGCAGTTCCTGAAAAAAGCAGGACAAATAGCGAGGCGGTTATGGGCAAAATGAGCAGCCGTTTCGGCAAGCGGATTTTCCATTTCACAAAATAGAGGGGTAGATGTAGCATAAAAATCAGCAATATCGTTGCCAAAAGGGTCGTTGAAATGACAATGCTCTCCTGCTCCAAAACGCCAAAAGCTGCGTTCGCCAAAAAGATGTCCGTTGGCACGAAAACGCCGCCTGCTATCGTCCATTTGAAGTAGTTCACAACGTATGCCGCAAGCAAAACGGCGGAAATTAGCGAATAAGCGATTAGAACGGAGCCCACGAGGGAATACGCCGTGAAAATCGCTAAAATCAGCAAAAATACCGAAAAAGTGATTGCCGTGGCGTTGCCAAAATTGGCGAACAGGCCAGCGTTCGAGAGTGGGTTGAGGATTTCCAATATCAAGAACAGCAGGAACGGCAGGATGATTGCGTAAACGGCGAGTGTGATGGATAGGAATTTGTTGTTCATCGGCTCACCTCGCTTTCGTACAAATTTGCACATAAAAATAAGCGGATATCCTCATTTTTTTGGGGTTTTAACCGCTTTAATGCGTGTGTGGGTATTTTTTGGATTGCGAAAACTACAGAATTAGCGTTCTGCTTTGTATGACAAAAGGCTCTGCTCTGCTCTGCTCTGCTCTGCTCTGCTCTGCTCTGCTCTGCTCTGCTCTGCTCTGCTCTGCTCTGCTCTGCTCTGCTCTGCTCTGC
>WRKH01000238.1 GCA_009778175.1 Turicibacter sp. | reverse complement strand
GGCGGCTGGGCTTTCGTTCTAGAAAACGTAATGCTAACTTTCCGCCAGACTTAGGCCCCTGGGGCTCTGCCCCAGACCCCGCCACTTTGAAAAGTGGACAAACTTTTAAATTTGTTTGGGTGTTAGATGAGCGTAGGGGTGTATGTGGGGCGAGGTGGTGGTTAGAATTGTGAAAAATTGCAATTTTTAGCGATTGAGCCAATAAACAAGAGAAACAAATGAGCGGGTCAAGGGGCGCGCCCCTTGCGGGTGTGGGCAGAGCCCACGGTTTTGGAGGTTTTGGAGATGACGGAGCAGAGGATAATAGATGCGATAACGCAGGGGATGTTTACGATAATGGCGACTGCTGCACCGCCGTTGGTGGTGGGGCTTGTGGTAGGCTTGATTGTTAGTATTTTTCAGACAGTTACGTCCATACAGGAACAAACCCTGGCATTTGTGCCGAAAATACTAGCCGTGCTGGCTTCAATAGTTATTTTCGGACCGTTTATGCTGCAGACTTTGACGGCTTTTTTCAGGAGTATCGTTACGAACTTGCCAAATTATGTCGTCCCCATGTAGCAACAAAAAGCAAAAATAAAGTTTGACTATCCAAAATATTTTATAATTTGGCAATAATATTAACGTAGGGGCTAATGTCCGCCCGCAAGCCGCACTGGCGGATAATATCCGCCCCTACGAATGTCAAAAATTTGAATACATGAGTTGGCTAGTCCTTAAAAAAGGAGCGTGTGTAAGCTATGGAAGAGAAGAGGAGTACTCAGGAGCTTGAAAAAGAGGCAAAAAAAAGATGTTTGGATATTGCATTGTATCTGATTATCGGCAGTATCTATGTGTTTGCCGTTAATTTGGCGATTTTGACGACTACTATCGTTAGTGTGCCGAATGTTTCGCTCTATCTGATCGGGCTGGGATTTTTGGTGTTATTTGGCGTGATGTTTTGGAATAGATACACGCTTTTTTCATCATTTGGACTATTGGCAGTAGTTGCGGCATTTTTATATTATTTTAGAGAACGCATGGAGGACTTTTGGTTTTTCATGTATGAATTGAGCATGATTGCTACAGGTTATCTGACCTTTCGTATTGAATTTACTTGGATGATTGTTATCGCAATTTGTCTGCTGACAGCACTGTTTGTGGCGATTTGTTTACACGCCAACTTCCATTTTTATCTCATGGCAGGCTTTGGTGCAATAATCTTTATCATATGTTGGCTGATGGAATATCCGCAATCGTTGCCAGCATTTGTGTTGTATCTGTTTACTGTCTGCGTGTTGTTGGTTAGAAAATTACAGAATAAACAGGGGAATGGCACGAAAATGGCACTAACGGTCGCACCGATTTGTATTGTGATCGTCTTCTTCTCGTCCATGATACCTACGCCGAATACAACGATAAACAACGCTTCTTTTGAACGATTTATCAATGAACCTTGGGAAGTAATTGGCGAACTTTTCTTCCTTGCCTTTAACCCAAGATATTTTTCGTTCCAAAGCACAGGCTTTACAAATCAAGGCGGTCGGCTGGGAGGTCCCATTTCACCCAACAATCGCCCTGTTATGTCGGTGGATGCGGACAGACGAATCTACCTGTCTGGCGTTACGCATAATATCTATACGGGTGAAAGCTGGACTTCTAGCGATAATGTTTTTGAACCGATACATGGTGGTTTGCACCCGTCTTATATAGAATTTATGGAGACTGCATCGGCTATCTTTAGAGAATCGGCGTATCTACATAGTGAAAACGAACACATTTTGTACAATATCAGCTTGAGAGCCCCCATTTCGATGAATTCTGCCAATATTTTTATCGGCAGCAATCGTATGGCGAGCTTGTTCCGTCCGCTTAGGGATAGAGTGCTGTTTTTTGATAATTATACCCTGAACAATATGCTGTTGGCGAACAATTCGGGCGACCGTCGCATGACTGAGCTTGTGCCGCGCAATACTACGTACAGATTCAACTTTTTGGATATTGATTATCGAGATGAGCATATTATAAATATTTTGATGGCATCGGAGCGTGGATTTTACGAAAATTTTATCAATAATGCCACGGAGATGAGTCTGGAGATTTTTGTGGACTCGGAGGTAATCGGCGAGGCTGTGATTACCACTAGACCTAGATTTATTACGAACGATTTTATACTGCTAGAAGAATATGAACCCGTGCAAGCGGTGTTGACGGTAACAGAAGATGCCCGTAATGTCGTTCGCATGGGTATGGGGAGTTTGTCGGGTGCACTAGCCCTTTACAACCCTGATTTAAGCATATATGAAATAGCGATAAACACATATGAGGGGCTTTTTGCAAACTATAGCTTTACACGTCCAGAGCTTGAAGCATTTGACAATATTAGGTCTCAATTTGATTTTTCTGTCGATTGGCGTGCTGCAAACGATAGCGGCATTGTGCTTTCTAGCGGCCAGAGTATGCGTGTTTTGAGGGAGTCTTTGGATTTTTTGAACAATATCGAAAGAATGAGATATTTTGCCGAGTATGCAAATTTTGTATACGAAAATTATTTGGATTTGCCCGATACATTGCCGCAGCGAGTCATCGATTTGGCACATGAAATTACCGCTGGTTATGAAACAAATTATGAAAAAATACTGGCTTTGCAGGAATTTTTGATACAATTCCCCTATACGCTAGAGCCAGTGCCTGTGCCGAGAGACAGGGATTTTGTGGATTTTTTCCTCTTTGATGGTCAGGAGGGTTATTGTGTTTATTATGCGTCTGCAATGGTGGTAATGTCCCGTGCGATTGGGATTCCTGCTCGCTATGCAGAGGGATTTTTGATGCCGCCGACTCGAGATCCTGACACAGGGTTATTTACGGTTACAAACCGCAACGCTCACGCTTGGGCTGAGATTTATTTCGAGGGTTTTGGCTGGGCGATTATCGAGACCACAGCACCTTACATAAATGCAATGTACGAACGCCCCATGACAACTGCCGAACTCATGGCGTTCTTCGACTGGGGTTATGCCGATTGGCTAGATCTTAACTTTGACGATTGGATGTACTACTGGGAATACGGAATGTTTGATGATTTCGATTTTAGCGGTATGGGGACTGCTTTGGCAATTGCAGAAGACCCGATAAACATACGGGATATTTTCATAGGCGTTGCCATTGTCATTGCGGGGCTGTTATTCCTTTACGTACTAGCTTGGTATGTTTTGTACCGCTATCGGCTTCGTTCCGTAAATTCCATGGATTCCAACAACAGGATAATAAACTACTATCGAGAGATTTTGAAGATAACAAAATACTGGAATTTCCCGATACTTCCAGACGAGACGACACACGAGTATTGCGAACGTCTCCGTCGCCGTTTCTCTTTTGCCAGCGACACCATTTTTATGAACGATTTAAATGAAATTTACTACCGTGCTCGTTTCAGCGGGAAGCCTCTCGAGGACGAGGAGGCAAATTTCATGCGTTCCTGCTACTACGATCTCGTTCGTCAAGCAAAAATTTCAAGGAGCCGAAAAGAATTCCTATACATGAAATACATCAAGGGCATTGTTTCGCTTTAAAAGATTAAGACCGTGGGGCTCTGCCCCCACACCCCCGCTGGGGACGCGCCCCCAGACCCGCACATTTTTTTACTTTAATCCTTTTGAATTGACTTCGATTACGAACTCTTCGATTTTTTTAATATCGGGTTCGGCGGGTAGGGAGGTATTGATTTTGGCATAATCCAGCCGCCGCTCCAACCCCTCCAAAATTTCAAAAAATTCAGCATCATAAGTACCGTCCGATTTCCTATATGCCCCATTTCGTATACTCATCAATAAATTTATGTCGTTTTCCCTATACGTTATTATTTCCTCCTTTTCCAAAATATCGATGCACATCAAATATAAACGTATAAGGTGCATGGCGTGTTTCGCCAAATGAGCGTCGTCTTTTTTGTTATTCCTGTGGTTAATCTTGCCATAATTTTTTATGATGCTGTTCATTTCTGACCAAATGGATTTGTAATCTCGCAACGGATAGTGTTTTAGGCTAATGTCGGCAAAAATCTCAGTCTCGAAGTCGGCTTTTTCAGATTTGTCTATGTATAATTTAATCGACCCTTCTTCAAAATCCGCATATCTGCCGTCAAAATCCATCATGGCACGATTTATGGAGTTTAGCATATGCCGCTCCCTTTCGGCTTGGCTATACGTATGCCTCGCCAAATTATTTTGCAGACGGTTAAGCTGTGCCATTGCATAACCGCTAAATGATTTTATAGCCCGTTTCGATAGAAACATTTTGCGATTCGCTATAAGCTCGCTACCGATTTTTGTCGTCAAAAAGTAATGCTCTTGCTTAGCTCCTAGCATCTCTATTGTATTTGGGTTGCAATTCAAGATTAGGCGTACAAATTTATTAAACGCATACACCGTGGTATCGGTTGTTGTTTCCGTTATTTGTTCAAAATCGGATAACCCTAGCAGATTTTCGATTCTGCTCAAACACACGCCTCGCAGGTCAATGTCGCTATTTTCCGTACTAGTTCCATAGGCATGGCTGCCGCCTAGTGCAAGAAAAATTATTTGCCCATCCAAATATTTGTTTTGCCTTAAAAAATCATATTTTTCGCCCGAAATCAGCCGCTTTACTTGTTCCGTTATGTCCATAAATATTTTGCCTCCTCGCAACTCAGTCGCATGGCTTTTTTGATTTTTGCATTTTCTTAAAATTTATGCTATAATGGGAATAATAAGATAAATTTTGGGAAAAGTCAAGGAGTGGCTGTGATAGACAGGGATAAAATTTTACTGAGGAGTGGCTGTGATAGATAGAGATAAAATTTTACTGATGACAAAGATGGCTGTATACGATAAAAATTACGGCGAGACGGATCGGGCAGTTTTTGCATTTTTTAGGCGGGATTATATTTACAAAAAAAATATGTGGACACGGTTATGCGTGGCTATTGGGGCGTTGTTTTTGCTTGCTTTGTATTGGTTGCAGCAGATTTTTGTGATTGGCATAAGTATTCAAGAATTGGACGTTGCCCAAAGCGTTACCGATTCCGTCCTATTCCTCTTGGCTGTCATGGCTTTTTACACGATGGTTGGCACAATACAGGGCACTTACCAATATTACATAATCCAAAAAAGGACTGAAAATTACATAGAAATGCTGGAAGAAATCCAGCTTTTAAGCAGCCCTAAAAAGAAAAAACGCCCAAGCCCCGAGGAGGATGAAAATCTTGATGCACCCCTTTTATACAAAGACCGCATCGCCGCCGAACGTGAGCGTGCTCGCCCTCGTGAACGGGCAATAAGGGAGCGTTCCACACCACCAAGGCGAGCCATTCCCGAACGCAAGAGGACGCTTAGGTAAAAATTAAAATTTAGGGGTTTTACCATGAACCCCAAAAAGGAGAGTTCGATGGACACACTTTTGTTAGCTAGGGAAATGATAATAAAATTTTACAAACAGTTCGAGCCGATATTTTTGACGATAATACAATTTTTGTTTGGCGTTTATGTCTTTACGATGATAAATGGTATCGGCTATATGCGACCTGAGCTGGTTGGCTACTATTATCTCTTCCCTGTTACGGTGCTTTTTGGAATAGTATTTGTGATTATGCCGCTCTCGATTTCGTATCTTATTATGATTGTGGCTATTGCGATGCAATATTCGGCAAATTTGGAGGTTGCGGCGGTCATTTTTGTGTTTTTACTGTGTATGTTGACGTTTTATGCTCGTATGGCGGCACGGGAATCTATATTGATTCTTTTAACTTTTTTGGCATTTGGAATGGGCGTTCCCTATCTCATACCCTTGGTAGCGGGAATGTATTTTTCCATAACTGCCATAATACCAGTGGCTATCGGCGTTTTTATAGCCGCCTTTGCCCCCAATATTGAAACTATCCTATACACCACACAAACGGCAGACTTGAATCTTACGGAAGTACCCGATGTTTTTGGGGATGTGTACCTTGCCTTTACGGTTGCGTTGAATAATAGCAGCCATTGGGTGTTTATAGCGTTTATCTTTGCAGTGGTAATAATATTTGTCCATGTTGTGTCCAAACTTGCAATGCCTTTTGCAAAAGAAATTGCTATCGGGCTGGGCTGTGGGCTTACGATTTTTAGCTACTTTTTGGCATCGGCGATTGTGGGGCTTAATGTAAATATGGCGTTAGTTATGATAAGCACCCTGTTTTCAGGCATTTTGATGCTGATTGCCCGCATTTTCGATCCGATACTGGATTACCAAAGGGCTGAATCTGTCAGGTTTCAAGACGACGAAAATTATTACTATGTCAGAGTTGTGCCGAAAATACAGCTTTCTTCAAATTCAAAGCCAAAAACGCGCTCGAAAGTTGAAATAGATGATGAAGAGGATGAGGTCGATTGAACCCACTTGATTTTGTACAAAACTCACTGACTTTGCTGCATTTTACCGATATGGGCTTCAGTGAGATATTGGATATTATAATACTTTGCGTGCTGATATACTACATAATGAAATGGATACGCAAAACTCACGCTTGGTCGCTGTTACGTGGCTTTGTTATCCTTGTAATTGTGGCACTTGTGGCGTATCTCTTTAATCTTGTAACGGTTATTTGGCTGGTGCAGAATGCTTTTGCCATGGGTTTTGTGGCTCTTGTCATATTGTTCCAGCCCGAGCTTAGAAAAGCTCTTGAACAACTAGGGCGCGGCGTGGGTTCGCTCTCCGATCGCAAGGGGCAGATGGTTGCCGCCAGTATCGACGAAATCACTCACGCCATGGTCAACATGAGTGCCAGCAGAACAGGCGTTTTAATCTGCATTGAACGGACAGTTGCCCTTACCGACATATCCAACACGGGAATTACCGTAGATGCGGTACTGACTAGACAGCTTTTGATGAATATTTTTACCGTAAACACGCCTCTGCATGACGGTGCGGTTATAGTGCGGGACAATAGGGTTTTATCCGCCGCTTGTATTTTGCCGCTAACTGCCGAAAGTGTGGATTATGAATTGGGTACGCGCCATCGAGCGGCTCTAGGGTTAAGCGAGGTCTCCGATGCTTTAGTTATCATAGTATCTGAGGAAACAGGTTCAATTTCAGCGGCTTCTGGCGGAAAACTTACAAGGCATCTAACCGAACAGAAACTTCGAGAGGTATTAGGTGCAGAATTACTAGAAGAAGGGAAGAAGAGGAAAACCGTATGGAAAAGCAAAAAGGCATGATTTTTAATTTGGCGGCAATTCTGCTAAAAGACCTGCATTGGAAATTCCTGGCGATGGTTTTAGCATTTTTGCTGTGGTTTGTGGGCACAAACATAAATAATCCCATTTCGGCACAGGCATATAATAACCTGCCCTTAACTATCCTAAACCGTGATATTTTTGCCAATAACGGTATAGTGCTTATAAACGAGCAACAGATATTAAACGCCAACATATCGGTCAACATAACAGCCTCAAGAAACGATCACGAACTAATCAACGCTGCTCGAAACGATAATATACAGCTATCCATAGATTTTGGCGACATCGATATTAATCAGATACGGACTTCGGAGGATGTACTTACCCTGTCTCTGCCCATAAATTTGCAGATACATCAATCCTACGGCACAAGAACGATAACACCTAACGCCTTGGACTTAGTTTTAGATCTATATGCCGAACGAATGTTTACAATCGGCGTTGATATTACAGGTATGCCAGAAGAAGGCTATGAACAACGAGAATATGTACATTCTCCACGAGTGGTTCGGCTTGGCGGTGCACGCTCCCTTCTAAACGATATTTCAAGCGTTGGGATTTCAATCGACATAAACAACGCCACCGAGACAATGGAAGAAACCCGCCCCATATCGGTACGCAACCAGCTAGGCAATGACATTACAAACCAGCTTGCCTTAAGCGTAAGTTATAGCACCATCTCCGTCCCAGTTTCCCCGCATGGCGACATATTTCTCCACGTAAATCAGATAGGTACACCATCTTATGATTTTGTGGTTACGGAAATTGTCATAAATCCGCCAGGGATCTCCTTGGTGGGCGATGCCGAAATCCTTGAAACCACCGATTTTATCATGTTGGGCAACATCGATTTAACATCGATAACAACCTCGATAGAGCAGACTTTTAACATACGAGAGGTTTTGGAGGGTACAGGCTTAAATTTGGGGCATAATTCCCCCGAAGAAGCGGTAGTAACCGTCTTTGTGGAGGAATTAATCCCAAGGAATTTCGATTTCCCCATCAACAATTTAACGGTAATCGGAGCAACCCTCCCTTACACATTCGATGCTGGCAATACAGTACCTATAACATTACGAGGTCGCACCTCTGTGATAAACAACATAACAATGGCACAGATAAACGCCGGCATTGATCTTACAGGCTTGGCGGAGGGGACTCACTACCTGCAAGTAAGTGTAATTCCACCCACGGGAATAACTCTAACTAACCAACCCACAATACAAGTAATAATAGCCCCCGAAGAACCTGAAGAGCCCGAAGATGAACCAACCGAAGACGAGGATGAAGAACTCGACGAAGATGAGGAAGACGTATCAGAGGATGAGGGCGAAGAATAGGAGTAATGTCGTAAACGAGTTAAAATATTACAAACGAGCGGGTCTGGGGGCGCGCCCCCAGCGGGGTCAAGGGGCAGAGCCCCTTGCGGGGTGTGGGGCAGAGCCCCACGGTTTTAGATCGAAGAAGGAGTTGATTATATGGCGGATTATCCGCAAGTAGATCCCTATTTTATAGAGGAGAGGATTTCGGGTACTAGTTTTTTGACCAATTATAGAGCAGTGTTTGAAGATGGGTCGGATAATAGGAATTTTGTTATAACGGAGTTTAACCCAACCTTCATGGTAAGAAGACACGAAGACGGGAATACCATCGAGCCTGTCGAGCGGTTTTTGATTGAATTTGAAACAGCACTGGAACGCTTTACAAAGATGAGCGAAGCGTTTTCGGAATTGAATGAGCCGCATATCGCCTCTATCGAAAATGTCTTGAAAGTGAATAATACCGTCTATGTGGTAAGAGAGCTGGATTCCCGCAATAGAAGTTTGGACGGCGGGCTGGGTACGGAAAAAATGGATTTTAATGATGCGTACCAACTGCTTCGTCCACTTACACAAAATTTGGCAACGGCTTGGAAAGCGGGGCTATTATTCCAATTTGACTTGACGACTATCCGAGTAACCCCGTATCAACAGTTGTTGCTGGTTGCCATGTTTGATTGGGAAACCGATCATACGAAAACGATAAAACAGCTAGGTTATCTATTTTATCGGCTTGTAACAGGTATTGTTTTTAATCCAAGTTCGCCAGATTATGAACGCTTTAGCCTGCCGCCTCGCCTCGGTGCTGCAATGAAAGATATACTGACAGGCGAGCCTGCCTATGGATCTATCGATGATTTTAACAAGCAGATGCGTGCAATAATGGATATTGAAGGCAGAAAAATAGTTGAAACACATAGCGAAGTGGAGGAAGAGGGCGAGTCGAAGCCAATAAAAAAACCGATAGCCTTTGCTCTCATCGGTGCTGCCGCTGTCTTTGTAGTCGGAGCGATTGTTGTACCGCTTGTTTGGCTTGTTCTTTATGTTCAAAGTTTCGAGATAGGGGAGATTGAACATAGAGTACCCTTCCATGTTACCGCTGCAGAGGCGGCTACAACGCCATTCGTTCGCTTACATTCAGGCTATGCAATAACCGATCCACGAGATGCGACTGTGATGTTAAACGGGTCATTTTTATTGAATGCAGGCATGGTTTACCATCGTTCTTTCCAAGCTACAAATGGGCTTTCCTCGAGAATGGCAACGGGAGGTTCTACAAATCTTGTGATTTCAGATGTGCGGCCCGCTTTTTTGACGGCACATGGCGGGTATATTTATTTTAGCGATGGCTTGGCAAATTATAGCATCAGAAGAGTGCGGCCAGACGGCACGGGGCTTGAAACCGTGTCTGAAAATATGGCATCTTTCCTAACGGTGGACGGAAACACTCTATTTTACACAAATCATAGTAACCGTGATTTCTTGTATGCTATGGATTTAGGCTCGCTACAGAGTACGGCGTTTTTACAAAAGCCAGTCTATGAGCCAGTCATATTAGGCAGGTATCTCTTCTTTGTAAACGGGTCGTCAAATTTTAGGATTTATTCAATTTCATTGGATAATCCCAGTGCGGCAGCCGTACGTATGAACGATGCAAATACTGATAATTTGCGTGTTTCAGGTACTACTCTATATTATCGAAATATAGATAACGGCACGATACATCTAGTAAATGCACTGGGAGAGGAGACTGTTTTGGAAATACCCATACCTGTGGAGAGTTTTGACATTTTGCCCTCCCTTTTAGCTCCAACGATTTTTACAATCATCGAAGAGGGCACTAACGAGCTATGGTTTTACGACAGGCATCAACTAATCTCCAGCGGCATTTTCGCCTCCTACGTTTCCATAATAAACAGCAGCTTGGCATACGCAATCGATTTCAACGACAGCAACACAATCCGAGAAGTTCCAATGCCTTAAGACCATGGGGCTCTGCCCCACACCCCGCC
>WRKH01000237.1 GCA_009778175.1 Turicibacter sp. | reverse complement strand
CGTGATTTCGCTAAGCGGCACTTTCTTGAAAGCCGCATACAGAAAGGCGTACGCCATAATTTTATGGTAATCGTCTATCTTCAACCTATCCGTTTCGGATTTGTATTCCGTGATGTTGTGTGTGCGAAAAATTTTGCCAATACTGCGGTCTATCGTGATGTCTGCCCTCTTTTTCAGCACCAAAACGTCCATTATCAATGCCTCTTCGCTTAGCTGAAATTCGTCTATAAATTCCAAATATTCGGCGTATTCGTGAAATTCCATCTTATAGGCGGCATAAAACGCATCGTGCCAGTATATTTTGTCGTCTGTTTTGTCGATATTTTCGGCAATTTTAGCATTATTATCGTTTTTCATTTGCTCACTCTTCCTCCACCATATCGCTAATTGCTCGCAATACCAAAAACCACCCATTCAAGCCACTTTCATTATACAACACGCCACACCGCTTGTCAAATTTCCTCAAAAAACTTAACAATACAGCGTCCATATTTAACAGCAAAATAATTCCCTCCAAAACTTGCCAACCCCAAAATTTTTTGCTATAATACTCTTATCATCATTTATAAACGCTCGGGGGAGTCTTCCATGAGATTTTTTGTCGTACCCTTACCCACACAATAAAAAACCCCGTTTCCAACAAAAAACCAATCGTAAAAGATAAAAAATTAAAGTTTGTCTGCTTTTCAAAGTGGCGGGGGTTTGGGGGTTTGACAAAAAGCCCCCAAGGTCTTATAAGGAGGGATCTTTTGTGAAGATAGTGCATTTGATTAGAGGATTGATGGTGGCGGTGGCGATTTTGGCGGTTATGGCGGCTACTTTTGCGGTTATGTCAGCGGGATTTGCTACTAATGTTCGGCATACCTACGAGGAGCGGATAGTCTATAGGGATGCTCTGATGGATATGTATTTGTCGATTTATCGGCTGTTTCATCTGGCTCATAACCATGTCGTTATCGCAGCCACAGACCATTTGAGAGCACAGGACTATCTGAACAGATACGAAACTGAACTCGAGCTAGATAGATTTAATCGAGGCAGAGACGTTTTTATCTCACTTGGGGCAAGCGATGAAGAATGGGAAATTTTGGATCGAATGTTGCACAATTACAATTTGTTCGTGTCGATAAATCGGGACGGTATAAATTTGGTTCATACGGATTGGCTGACGGCAGTGCACACCTTACATAATGAGGATTATAGCCAGTTTTTTACCGATCTAGATATTATGCTAGAAGAGGTTACGGATTTGATGATGGCTCGTACGGACGCATATCTCGAGTTGGCTATCCAGTACAGCAATATGTTTAATCTGCTTTCCATAATTACGGTAGTTTTGCTGGGAATCGGCGGAATTTTGGCACTACTATCGGTAATCCACAAGCTAAATCCGATAAAAAAATTGGAGGCTCTTGTTAGGGACGTTATAGCGGGGCATTTTAACTCCAACGAAAATATAATTGTCAACTCGAAGGACGAGATTGGGCTTTTGAAAACCGACATACATCAGCTTATCGAGATTATTCGAGAGATAGCGAAGGATTTGGAGGCGTTTATACACGAGTATAATGTGTTGGGAAAGGTCTCTCATAGGATAGATACGGGCAAATATCAAGGCGAATACAAAAAACTAATGGACGGCGTAAATCAGATTGCCGAAGTCGTAACCGATGATGTGAATATGTTTTTGGATATTATCAAAAAGGTTGGGCATGGCGATTTTAACGTACAAATAAAGCCGTTGCCAGGAGAAAAGATAGTGGCAAATCAGGCGATAGATGCGTTGGCGGAAAATTTGAGCAATGTGAACAGTGCAATCCAATCGATGATAAAAGCCATTTCAGTGGACGGGGACACGGCGTTCCGAGTGGACGAGTCGGGCTATGAGGGCGATTGGCAGAAGATTATAAGCGGACTAAACGCCATTTCTAACGCTGTAAATACGCCCGTTTCGGAGATTAAGAATGTTATTTTGAGGCTTGAAGAGGGCAAATTCGATGCAACGGTACAGGGTAATTATTCGGGCGATTTTCTGGCGATTAAGAACGCCGTAAATTCCACAATGTCCGACCTTGCAACGATAATAAGCGAGTTGGGGCAGAATCTGTCGGAACTTGCGACTGGTAATTTGACCGTGCAGATTGCGAGCCAGTATCCAGGAGATTTTACGGCAATCAAGGATTCTGTAAACCACATAAGCAACACATTAAACAACACAATGCAGAAAATTAACGTAGCATCCAAAGAGATTTTGGCGAGTGCGGCACAGGTTTCAACGACCTCGGTACATTTGGCAAACGGTGCAACCGAACAGGCAAGCACAATCGAGGAGCTTAACAGCTCGGTGGATTTGATAAATCAGCAGACCTTAAAAAATGCAGATGATGCGGAAGTGGCAAACGATATTTCCGGCAAGTCGGCACAAAATGCAATGACGGGCAATAATGCGATGCAGGATTTATTTGCAGCGATGCTAGAGATAAAGGATTCGGCAAATAGCATTTCCCGCATAATAAACGTGATACAGGACATAGCGTTCCAGACGAATCTGCTTGCGTTGAATGCTTCGGTTGAAGCAGCGAGGGCAGGAGAGCATGGCAAGGGCTTTGCCGTGGTTGCGGAAGAGGTGCGTACGCTTGCCACACGTAGCCAAACTGCCGCCACGGAGACCACCGATTTGATTAACAATTCGATAGGCAAGGTGGAGGCTGGTAATGCCATTGCGGAGTCCGCTACGGAGACGTTAAATGTTATCGTCAACAACGCAAATGAGGTTTTGCAGATTATAAACGGTATTTCCGATTCATCCAAGGAGCAAGCAACCTCGATAGGGCAACTATTAACGGGTATTAGCCAAATATCGCATATAGTGCAAAACAATTCGGTAGTATCCACCGAGGCGGCGGAGACAGCTGAAAAATTGAATTCGCAGGCAGTTATTTTGGAGGAGCTAGTTGGGTCTTTCAAACTGTAAAACCGTCTAGAATTGTGTCATAAGCAAGTTGAAATACCAAAACTTAGCCTAATAAAAACCCCAAAAAGTGGGGTCAAGGGGCTAGCCCCTTGCGGGGTGTGGGGCAGAGTCCCACGGTTTTAAAACGAGGTGTGAAAATGTTTTTTAATAATCGCAAGAAAACCCTGACGAAATCTGAAAAAACACAGCGTTTTGCGTTGATTTTCTGTTTTGTCATGGTGGGAGTCTTTGTGTTTTTATTTGAAATGCAGAGAATACCTGAGCAAAATGCCAATGAGATTAGAATACACTACATAGACGTGGGTCAGGGAAACAGCGTATTAGTGCATAGTAATAATAATGCCGTGCTTATAGATGCAGGTGTGGTGGCTGCTTCTTCTGCCGTGGTGGCGTACATAGAAAGATTGGGCATAACCACTTTGGATTATGTTGTGGCAACACACCCCCATTCAGACCATATTGGCGGATTACCAGCAGTTTTAGATAATTTTGAGGTGCGGGAATTGTGGATGCCCGATGTAGTGCATGATACAAATACATTTGAACGGCTTTTGGATGCAGTTGAACGCAATGGAGTGGAGATAACAACGATAATGGCGGGAGATACGCTTTCCGCTGGGATAATACAAATGACGGCAGTAGCACCAAATAGCAATATGTACTCAAATTTGAACGACTATTCCATAGTTTTGCACATGAGTTTTGGTTACACGGGCTTTCTGTTTACGGGCGATGCAGAGGCATTGTCCGAAAACGAGATGTTGGCTGCTGGACATTTTTTACAGGCAGATATATTGCAAGTGGCACATCATGGTAGTGCTACCTCTACCACGGAA
The DNA here is from genome assembly GCA_009778175.1 of Turicibacter sp. GTDB lineage: Bacteria > Bacillota > Clostridia > Lachnospirales > WQUN01 > WRKH01. Next base: position 6,742 of record WRKH01000237.1, on the reverse strand, counting down.
GCATTTTTGGATGCTGTAATGCCCTTTGCGGCGGTAATACAATCGGGTGCCGAAAATCAATTTGGACATCCGCACCCGAGCGTAATCAGCCGCTTGGAAGAACGGGGTATAGTTATTTTACGCAATGATGAAATGGGTACGATTGTACTAGCTACTGACGGATTGGATATTCACTTATATGACTAAATGGGTAATAGATAGATTTGAAGGCGATGTGGCAGTGTTGGAATCCCTTTCTGGCGAGGAAACGATTCATTCTAAAAGAACGGATTTGCCAAAGGGTGTAAAAGAGGGCGACATCTTAGTTAAAAAGGCCTTTGGTTTTGAGCTTAGGAAGCGAGAAGGCTCAAACACGGCAGACAGGTTCAATAGCTTAAAACGTGGTGCAAATGACACCGAGCGACTTGTTGCCATTACGATTTTAATGGAAATTAACGAGCAGAAAGCCTATAATAACATTGCCTTGCGGCGTAATTTGCAGGCTCGCAACGATTGGCAATCTTATAAAAAGGCGTTTGTTACCGAGCTTGTAAATGGCACTCTACGTAATGTCATATTGATTGACCACATAATCGAAAATTTTTCCAAAAATCCCGTGTCTAGCTTTAAGCCCTTTATAAGGGAATTATTGCGGACGGCGGTATATCAAATAAAATGGATGAGTAAAGTGCCAAATTCGGCGGCTGTAAACGAGGCGGTAAATTTGGCTAGTTTGCGTGGGTTCACTCAGTTATCTGGCTTTGTGAACGGTATACTTAGAAATATCACAAGGAGTTATGAGAAGGATGGTTTTTCGTCTATTTTGCCTATCGTGCCGAGTACAGACAACAAAGAGGATTTGGCACAGTATTTGAGTATACGCTATTCCTTTCCGCCGTGGCTTGCAAAATCACTTATAGATTGGCTGGGCGATTATGCCGAGGAATATTGCAAGCTAAGCCATATAGCCCCCGATTTTACCATATATGCAAATACACTAAAAATAGACACGGCTACCCTTTTAGAAAAATTGCTAGAAACACGCAAAAATATTGTGCAGGACGACAACGCCCTCGCTATTAACGGTGTTAAAAATGTTGTTTTGTGGGAGGAATATAAGAACGGCGAATTTGTTATAATGGACAGGGGAGCATACGAGGTTGCAAAGGCAGTTTCGGCAAAACCTAACCAAAATATAATAGATCTCTGTGCCGCACCTGGCTCCAAATCCTTTATAATAGCGGGAGATATGCAAAATCAGGGGCAGATAATGTCATTCGACATATTTCCGCATAAAATAGATTTAATAAGGAATACGGCATCACGGCTTGGAATAACTTGTATTACAGCATTAGAAAGGGATTCAACGGTAGTGGCTGGAGAGTTTCAAGATTGGGCAGATGTTGTGTTATTGGATGCTCCCTGCTCTGGCTTTGGCGTAATACGCAAAAAGCCAGACATAAAGTACACAAAAAAGAGGACAGACATACTCGCCCTTGTCGAGCTTCAAAGAAAACTCTTGACTGCTGCGGCAGACTATGTAAAACCTGGGGGTGTTTTGGTCTATAGCACCTGCACTATAACGCCCGAGGAAAATGAAAATAACGTAAGATGGTTCTTGGAAAATTTCCCATTTGTACAAGATTCCGAGCCGAGAGCTAATGGATTAAAAAGCGGATTTTTCATTGCCAAAATGACAAAGAAACCATGATGAGGCATGATTTACTCTCAATGGATTTTGAGGAACTAAGTGCTTTCATCGCCGCTTTAGAACTGCCGAAATATAGAGCCGCACAGATGTTTGAGTGGTTTCATCGGCATACAGCCTCTTTTGATGCAAATTTTTTCAAACAAATGAACAATCTACCCAAATCATTGATACGCACTTTGGAGGAAACCTGCATAACAAGCTACTGCACAACGACAGAGATAAAATCGTCCGCATCCAGCGAAACTAAAAAATATCTATTTGCCCTAAGCGATGGTGTTTTGATAGAATCCGTGCAAATGAATTATTCCTTTGGGGATTCTGTATGTATTTCCACCCAAGCAGGCTGTAAGATGGGTTGTAGTTTCTGTGCTTCTGGGGCAGGAGGTTTTATAAGGAACTTAACGGCGGGTGAAATGCTTGCACAGGTTCATACCGTACGCAAGAATATTTTGGGCAAATTATCAGGGATAGTGCTTATGGGGTGCGGCGAGCCTTTGGATAATTTTGAACAAACGATTAAATTTCTAAAAATTATAGCAGACCCAAAATCCCTAGGCATTAGTATGCGTAGCATTACCTTATCGACCTGCGGATTAGTGCCAGAGATACGGAAGTTGGCGGATATGTGTCTTAAGATAAATTTGGCAATTTCATTACACGCCCCAAACGATCGTTTGCGAAAGGCTATAATGCCGATAGCTAATGTTTATAGTATACGGGAGCTTATGGACGTATGCCGCTATTATACCGAGCGGACAGCTAGACGTATTACTTTTGAATATGCGTTGATAGCGGGGACAAACGATCAGCCGAGCCACGCACACGAGTTGATTAAATTATTATCGGGTATGTTATGTCATGTGAATTTAATACCCATAAACTCAATAGCGGAGGAAGACACTATAAAACGGTCAGATCTACAGCATTTTGCCAAAATTCTAAACAAAAACCACATACCAACGACCATACGCAGGACTATAGGTGCAGACATAAACGCCGCCTGCGGTCAGCTAAGGGCAAGACCGTGGGGCTCTGGTGCTACTCGCAACGCCTAAACGGTGTCCACTGGACACCAGGCACCCCCACACCCCGCAAGGGGCGCGCCCCTTGACCCGCTCGTTTTTGTTGATTTTCCGTATGAAAAACCCGCCGCCTTTTGCAGGTGGCGGGTTGAAAATTTGATTCTTCGGCTTATTTTTTCAGCCTACTCGTTATCCAAAGCCGCCTCGGCTTCCGCCGCTCTGTTTGCCGCCTCTACGTGATATTGGAAAAAGGATTGCGGCGTTACTAACTCCACATACCTTGCCAACATCGCCATCGAATACGCATCTGGAACAAAAGAAAGTCCACTCATATCAGTCCCTGGCACTCTTCTAAATTGCTCCTCGAATGTCATCAAACCAGTATCTATGGCATAATCAGTAAAAAGTTCGGATATAAAGGGGAATAAATGCGCATCATCGCCTGTTCGTGGAGCTGGCGGAAACGGCAAATCTTCTGGCGAAACATGGGGACTTCTAGCCAAAAGATACTCCCTCAACGGCTCGGCAGTAATGTGAAATATTATTTCGGTATACTGTGAAAGCCCTAAAAGAAAGGGTTCTCGTGCAATTTCGCTTAAACCGAGACGGCTTATCAGCGTTTCTTCGTCAAAATCCGCCACATACAGCCTAAATTGCTGCCTATGCTGCAAGCGTTCCTCTTCGCTCATTTGTTCGCCAATTTCCGCCCTATTGGCACGGGTTATCACATTGTCAACCCTAAACTGCTCCAACTGTTCCAATCTTTGCCTTCTCTGCTCTTGTAGAGTATATTGATTATCGTTATTATATTGAGTGTCAGCCGCCAAAGCAGAAGGCCCGATGAAAAGCACGAACGCAAGACCGATTGCTAGGATTCTTGTGCTTGTTTTCATGGTTTTCCTACCCTCCATTGAGTTTGATGACGTAATCTGCAATTTTGACATTTTTAACATCTTATTATCCTCCTTAAAACCGTGGAGCTCTGCCCCACACCCCGCCAGGGCGCGCCCTGGACTGCACATTTTTATTAGGTTAAATTAATTCGCTTATGGCACTACCTGAAATCGATAGACATAGCCCAAAATTCAGGTCGCCGACCCCAGCCCCTCGTGGGACGGTCGCAAATCAGCACCTTGTAATAACACTATAACACGTGGGCCTTAATTTCGTCAAGTTTTTTGTCTATACTACACAATAACCGCAAAAATATTATTGTGCAATATGTGCAAAAATTTAGAAATATTTTGCGTTTTTTGGTAATATTTTTTGGTCTTGCTAAAATTATCGCTAAAAATCACGCCCGAAAAGGAATTTTGCATATACCCGAAAAGAAATTTTGCAAATATATATGTAGAAAATCACGTTTTTGAGTTTTTTGCATATTTTGCACATACAAAAACAACCCGTTCGCAAACAAAATCCAAAATTTCAGGCGGCGGATTTTTTCCTGCCACTCTTTTTTGCAAAAATTGCCGAAATTTGTTATAATGTATTTGGTAGCGGAAATTCATGTTAAGGGAGATTTGAAATGTCAAATCCAAGAGCTAGGCAAAAGCCTGAAAATGGCAAAAATGGCAAAAAGGGCAAAAAAAATCTGCCGTTGCGGATTCTTATCATTGTCGTGATTGTGGGGTCGATTTTGTTCGGCGGGTGGGAATCTCGCCGTTTTTTTCCATATCATTCTTCGTTTGCTTGGTTGGGATTGGAAAATTGGCAGGTTTGGGAATTTCACGATTATTTTGGGCTTGACCCCGAGGATTTGAGCGTGGTCTTAAACGGCGAGCGGTTGCGAAATATGGCGGATTTACCGCATTTTTTGAACGGTGAAATTATTTTGCCCGTGGAATTTGTGCGGGAATTTATCGACCCGTTTATTTTTTGGGACGAAGAGACGTTGTTTATCACAACGGACACGGAATTGTTGCTGTTGACAACGCCTTATGTTACGGCTGATTTTGTGAATGGACGGGATATTTGGCGGGCTGATGTGGAATTTCGCCCTGAATTTAACACCTTGGTGGTGGTTACAGAGGCGGAGACTCGCGGGCGAGTTTTGCGTCCGACCGAGATACGTTATCGCCCCGAAAATACGGCGTTTATAACGAAAAGGGCGAGTGCGGGGGATCGGCTGGCGATTTTTGAGACGGCTGGCGATTTTGTGCGGGTGCGGACGGAAGAGGGCTTGTTGGGTTATGCCGAGTTGGCGGATATTGACAATAATTTTTATGTGGTGGGCGAAGTAGAGGAAATTGCGGCGGCGGCGAGGGTTGAGCCGATTGTGTTGGCTTGGGAGATGATAACTGCGCCCATCGGGAATAACACGATGATGAACGTGCCGTTGCCCGAGGTGCTTACCGTGATTTCGCCGACTTGGTTTAACATTGACACAGATGCGATGGACGGGCGGTTGACTTCGTTCGGAAGTGCGGAATATGTGGCTTGGGCACATGGGCAGGGTGCGGAAGTGTGGCCGAATGTTTTTGACGGGAATTCTACGACCAGTCGGATTGTGCTGGCAAATTTTGAGAGTCGTGGGCGGGCGATCGGGAATTTGCTGGATTCTGTGGCGGCTTATAATTTGGACGGCATTGTGATAAATTTTGAACACGTGCCTGTGGCATATAGTTGGCATTATCTGCAATTTTTGCGGGAGTTGGCAATAGAAATGCGGCGGATTGATAGGGTTTTGGCGACGGCGACTTTTGTGCCGTCGATTGACCATGTGCATTACAATCACGAGTTAATGGGGCAGACGGTGGATTTTGTGGCAATAATGACGTATGACGAGCATTGGGCGGGTTCGCCTGCACCTGGGCCTGTTGCGTCGTTGCCGTTTGTGGATAGATTTATAGCGGCGGCGGCGGAATTGATACCTCGGGAGCGGGTAATTATGGGGATTCCGCTGTATAATCGGCTATGGCGAGTGGCGGCGGACGGTTCGCACACGTCCACTTTGCATGGAATGGGATATCCGCTGGCTTTGTTGGAGGAGCGGGGGGTTGAAGTGGTTTGGGATGCGGTTGCAGGTTATAATTACGCTAATTTTGAGGGTGATGAAGAGGGATTTGTGTATCGGATTTGGGTGGAAGATGAGATGTCGGTGGCGGCGAAGATGGGGGTATTTCGGGAGCATGATGTGGGTGGTGTGGCGTTTTGGCGGCGTGGGTTGGAGATTGAGGGGGTTTGGGGGGTTGTGGAGGAAGGTCTAGTTGGACGTTAAAATTGCCGACCGCCGTGCAAAATACCTAGTCAATTAATTAAAAACAATATAAAAACAACGCAAAAGTGCGGGTCAAGGGGCGTGCCCCTTGCGGGGTGTGGGGCAGAGCCCCACGGTTTTGACTTTTAAGGAGGGAATGTTATGATGGTGCCTATGAGAGATCCGTGGAATATGATAGATACGGAGCGGCATAATGATTTGGTGGCAGCAGTGGAGTCGTTTTTGACGTTAAATTATGTGCAGAAAGATCCGAAATATAGATTGTTTAATGCACAGACGAAATTTGCCTATTGGAGCGAAGATATTAGGGGTATATACGAATTGATGGATCTGGAAAATATGGAGTTTGAAGAGGATTTGTTTGTGGATAAAATTTTGGATGAATTGGATTTTATCCTGCCCGATATCCTTTTATTTCACGAAAATCGCTACTGTACAGACGAATATGTGATGCGAGTCTCGGGTTCTCCTGATCTAATCGTAGAAGTCTGGTCGTATTGCAACAAATACGAATTTAAGGAATTTAAGCGTAAATTATACTCTTCGTCCAATATCACGGAATTTTGGCAAATAGATCAGGACGAAAACACGGTTATCTGCTCCATCGGCAAGGAACGCCTGCCCGATCAGGATTTGAGCGTACCTTTGCGGACACAAAAGGGGCTAGTGGTGGATTTGACTAAATTGGCGTTTCCAGAAGGCTGGGGTTCGTAATGATGATGCCGTTGGCAATAGATGTTTGGAATATGTCCAATGCGGACAGGCATATTCAGCTGGTTTCAAAATTGGAATTTATGCTAAGGTTGAATT
>WRKH01000236.1 GCA_009778175.1 Turicibacter sp. | reverse complement strand
GGTGTGGGGGCAGAGCCCCCACGGTCTTAATCTTTTGAAAGTAGGTGAAAGTTTGGATAAGAATGGGCGTGTCTTTGGAGTTAGTGTGATAGATGCCTTGATTGTGATTGCAGTTGTTGTGATGGCTGTTGGCTTTGTTTATAATAGAACGTCTGCACAAATAATGCAAATTATTATGGCGGATACCCCTGTGTACGTAACCCTGTTGGTGGAAGGGGTAAGTAGTTTTAGCGTAAATGCCATAAATGAAAACGATACCGTGTTTCGCCAACATGAACGTACCCCCGCAGGAACAGTCCATAATATAGAAGTTGTTCCAGCACGAGCCGTTGCAACACGTACCGATGGCACAGCAGTGTACGCCCTGCTCGAAGATCGCTTTGATATGTATGTAACCATAGTGGGTACAGCGAGTGTTACAGATATGGGCGTTTTTCTAAATGGCACGATACAGCTTTCGCCAGGAGGGACTTTTAATATACAGACCAATAGGCTATTAACTACGGCGATAATCCACAATGTGGAAGAAAGGTGATTTTATGAAAAAAATAGTGTTTATAGCTCTGCTGCTACTCTTCTTCCCAATCAATGCACAGGCACAGCTTATATTTGAACATAGGGAACAGACGTTTCTATCAAGAGATGTTATTTACGAACTTAACCGCCAAATAACAACGGATGGATTTTTAGATATACACGTGCTTAGAGTACCCCTAAACGACCCGTTTATAGAAATATTGCCCATCGAATCGGCTCGGGAGCTGGGTCTTAGGGAAACCACCTATAATCTACTACAGAGTGCAGGTGCGATTGCGGGTACTAACGCTGATTTTTTTGGATTAACGGGTACGCATAGCTTGGCGTTCGGACCTGTGATTGCAAACGGCACGCTTCAATCCATAACAAGCTCCTATAATGTGAACTCCAACCAATTTGCAACATTCTTCCTCGATTCCCTCAATACGCCTTTCTTTAACTATATACGCCCCACGATTGTGTTCGATATGGGCGGCATCGTTAATATACCCGTTATCTCTGTAAACAAGGTAAATAACATCTTTCACCCCGTTATAATAACCCCCGATGCAATGAATTTTACTGGCCCGCTCCTAGCGAGATTCCCTAATCTTATGACACTCTTGGTGGTAGATGAAAGGGTTACAATGGTTACTAATCAGGCTGTATTTATACCGCCGAATGGCTTTGCACTCGTCATGGATAGCGAATCCTTGTTTCATCATGCTCCCAATCCGCATAATTTGATAGGCTTGCGGGCTACATTTTTTGTATACATAGCGGAACTTTCTTCTCGAGGTCTTGGAATTTCTGATTTGAGAATGGCTGTAGGCGGCGGTGGACTCATTTTGCAAAATGGGCAGATAGTCCACGATACTGGCACAGCCATAGCTGGAAGACACCCGCGTACGGCTTTGGGCATAACTGCCGATTTTCAGCATATGATACTTATGGTTGTGGACGGGCGAGGGCGTTCTATAGGGGCTACCCATGAAGAATTGGCAGCTCTGCTGCTACGCTATGGCGTAACTAATGCTATGCACTTGGACGGCGGCGGATCGTCTACTATGGTTGCACGTTCTGCAGGGCCTGGCACGGCACTTCAACTACAAAATACTGTTTCGGACGGCTCTCAACGGGCTGTTATGAATGCAATAGGCATTTTCGACCGTTCAACGCCAACTGCCGCCAGTCGGCTCACTTTTGCCAATAACGCCACCACCATTTTAAGGGGAGCACCGCTATTTGTAAATGTGTACGCAACCGACGCTTATTTGCATAGAATCTGGATAAACCCCGCTGAAATAGAGCTTACTGCGTTCACGCCAGGCTTGGACGGCAACTATCAACTGGCGGCGGGATTTTGGTCGAACACCATTTTTGTACCCGAAAATTCTGGAATTTTACGCATACAGGCGAGATATGGCGAACTAGTTGCCATTGAAACCTTTATCGTACAGGACTATGAAGAAATCGATTTTTTCGACCCTATAAGAGTCCCCATGAGCAATGTTATTCCAGGCTTTGCACATGATTTTAGTCTGCCTATGTTAGGTTCTGGAGCTTTGCAATATTCTTTCAGGCAGGAGAATACCGCTGCAATATTGCAAATGTCCGCAGCAAATGGCGGATTATACGCAACCAACCGTTCGCAATGGCGATTTATAAACGATATCAACTCAATCAACCCAAATTTTGTGATTATAAGAATGGATGAAAATCCGCTAACCGCCCTCAATGCAGATGAATTTAACCTTTTTCACGGGGCACTTGCCAATCAGCAGGCTATGGGGCGTATGGTGTTTGTCATATCCAATACCGCAGAAAGCCCCGCTTTGAATATCAGGGACGGCATAAGATACATCGATTTGGGCAGAGCGGGCGAAAACACGGATATTTTGTTTCGGATAATCGACGGACAGATATGGTATGATTTCTAAAATCGGGATAGTAATAGTGATAGCGGCAATAGGGAAAATAATGGGAGTTTTGCGCGACCGTATGCAAGCCGTTCATTTTGGCACATATGGGGCGGAAGCTCTGGCATTTTCACAAGCAAGCCTGTTGCCTCGCCTGTTTTTGGATATTATGTTTGCCTCCATATTGTCTGCCAGTTTTATACCTATATTTAATCGATACCTTGAAAACAAAGGAAGAGAGGCTGCCTTAGATTTAGCGGCCTCTTTTGTTAAACTCGCACTTATACTGACTACTGCATTTACGGTTGTTGCGATTATCCTTGCCGCACCGATATACACTATGCTCCTATCGGGCGAAGCATTGCCGCCCGAAACAGAACTTTTGGGGATTCGCTTGCTTAGAATAATGTTCCCACTACTGATTATATCTGGGTTAGCCTTTACTTTTACGGGCATCTTGCAATCCTTGGGCAAATTTTACATACCTGCCGCTATGAGCATAGCATCGAATGGCGTTATTTTGCTGTATTATTTCCTTTTTATAGAGCGTTTTGGCGTTTATGGGCTGGCGTTGGCGTTTATTTTGGGTTGGTCTACGCAGGTTTTGATACAAATCCCCTTTTTGGTAAAGATAAAATTTTTTGGTCATCTATCCAAAAAAAATACCTATCTTCGAGAGGAATTTGCGGGCATTGGCAGATTGACATTACCAGCAATGGTTGCATCATGGCTCGGTCCTATCAATTTTTGGGTAAACACTCGTGCTACCATTAATTTATACGACGGCGATCACGGCTTTGTGGCACTCAACATGGCATATAGCTTGTACACCGTCATAACGGGTTTATTTGTGTTATCCGTCTCAAACATACTATTTCCAGCATTATCAAAGATGGCGGCACGCAAAGATTGGTCTGAATACACAGAACTTTTACAAAATAGTCTGCGTGGATTGCTATTTTTTTTAATCCCCATGACTTTCGGGGTTATGGCGGTCTCCGAGCCTCTTGTTAGTTTTGTTTTTCAAGGCGGACTCTTCCAAGAGACCTCTGTGGAGATTACAGCTATTGCTCTATTTTTCTTTTCGCCTGGTATCGTTGGTTTCGGTACGCAGGTTATTCTAATTCGAGCCTGTTTTTCCATACAGGACGGCAAAGCTCCGTTGTATACCTCGCTTTTGGCAATGGCTATAAATTTGATTTTGAGTTTTGCATTAGCACCGCATATGGAGATAGGAGGTCCTGCTCTTGCTTCGTCCATTGCGATAACCGTTGCTGCTCTCTGTCTTTTTTTGAGGCTACGCATACGTATTTCAAAAAATTTATGGAATCTCAGTATGTCGATAGATACTGCTAAAATGCTATTATTGGCGATAATTATGTATTTTGCGGTTACTTATTCGCTCAATTTTTTCGACAACCGTTTATGGGCTTTAGTAGTACCGATCATCGGTGGGCTAACTCTTTACATACTAGGCACATTCGCTCTAAAAATACCAGAATCCAAAATTATTTTAAATTTCCTCACCAAGTTATTCAGACCCGCTTAAGACCGTGGGGCTCTGCCCCACACCCCGCTGGGGCTCTGCCCCACACCCCGCCACTTTGAAAAGTGGACAAACTTTAAATTTTTTGTTTTTTCTGTAAAAATTGGGGGTTTTTGTGGAGGCGGGTATTATTCCGCCTTTGCGTTAGTGTTGCACTTTTGTTGAATATGTACTCTAAACGATTTGCCAATTTATTTCTGCCCGTTTATTTTTTTGCAAAAATGCGTTGGCTTGCGAAAAATGTCTGCTTCCAAAATATGCACCTCTTGCCAATGGGCTTGGATGGGCGGCTTGTAGGATTAAATGTTTTGGATTTGTTAGTATATCCGCCTTTTTTTGGGCTTCTCTCCCCCAAAGCATGACCACTATTGGCGTGTCCTTTTCGTTAAGCAATTTCAAAACAAAATCGGTAAACTGCTCCCAACCCTTGCCAGCGTGGGATTTGCTCGATTTATGGCGAACTGTAAGCACAGTGTTAAGGAGCAAAACGCCCTGTCTTGCCCAGTCGTCCAGACAACCATGATTCGGTATGGTGCAGCCCAAGTCCGTTTTAAGCTCCTTGAAAATATTTTCAAGCGAGGGCGGTATGCGTATTCCTTTCTGCACGGAAAAAGCCAGCCCATGTGCCTCGCCAGGATTAATATATGGATCTTGCCCCAAGATTACCACTTTAGTATCTGCATAGGCAGTCAATTTAAACGCATTAAAAATATCGTGCATATTCGGAAAAACAGTATGCCCCCGATACTCCGCCTTCAAAAATTCCCTAAGTTTTTGGTAATAGCCCTTTTGAAACTCCTCGCACAGCAATTCATCCCAATCATTCAATAATTTTACCATATCTAGCACACCACCCAAATTTTTTGTAAAAACCTAAACCACTGACCACAGCACGAAATGTAAAAAATCACAAAACGAGCGGGTCTGGGGGCGCGCCCCCAGCGGGGTGTGGGGCAGAGCCCCACGGTCTTAATCTTTTGTGTTGAATATAGACTTACATTCATTTTTGAGCCATTTCTTTTCGTCGGAGGTTAGGAAAGGGGAGAGGGTTTCGTATACTCGTTTGTTGTATTTCTTTAACCAATCCTTTTCTTGAGCGGTTAGTAATGTTGGCTCGATTGGGCGAGTGTCGATTGGGCAGAAAGAAATCGTTTCAAAGCCCAAAAAATCGCCGAATTCTGTCTTTTTTAGCGGGACTACTAACAATACATTCTCCGTGCGGATGCCGTGTTTGCCCCGCCGATACATCGCTGGCTCATTTGTGAAAACCATTCCAGGTAGTATTTCCTGTTTGTTGACACGAAGACTGATGGAGGCTGGACCCTCGTGTACGCCCAGACAAAAGCCCAAACCATGACCTGTGCCGTGCTTGTAATCTTGATTTGCCGCCCATACGTGCTGTCTTGCAAAGACATCTAATTGTATTCCGAGCGTACCTTTAGGGAATTTTGCCGTTGCTAGTGCTATGTGTGATTTTAAAACTAGGGTGTAATCCCGTTTCATTTCATCCGTTAGAGCACCCATCGCAACGGTGCGGGTTATATCCGTTGTACCGTCCAGATATTGACCGCCTGTATCTATCAGCAAAAGACCCTTATTTTTGATAATTGCACCACCGTTTTTGGGTGAATAATGTGGGCTTGCAGCGTTTGCTCCATATCCCGCTATTGTCGTAAAACTGTCGCCAAGGCAGTTTCTCTGTCTCTTGCGCCGAGCCGATATTTCTAGCTGTACGTCCGCTTCCTTAATCTTTGCATCTTTATTTTCGGAAACCCATTTCAAAAGCCCAACTAACGCCACGCCCTCTCTGATAAACGCATTTTTCATGCTGCGTATCTCATTTGAGTTTTTTACCGCCTTAAGTTTCGGAATAATTAGCGATGTTTTCACGGTTTTTGGCAGGGCGTTAAAAAGCTGAACATTGGTTGAATTGGGGCTGTACAGAACCGTTTTCCCCTCACATTCCTTTTTTACAACGTCAAACGCCCTCTCGTATTCGCATATCTCAAAATCCTTTAAATGTTTAGCCAGTTTGTCGGTGATTTTGCTCTTTTCCACAAAGAGTTTTGCGGATTTTTCGGATATTAGCAAAAATGCGAAAAAAACTGGTGTTTGCGGTATATCGTCCCCGCGCATATTCGTGAGCCATGCAATATCATCCAAGGCGGCAACTAGATACATATCCGCCTCCGTTTTTTTCATCTCGCTGCGTACAATCTTTAGTTTATCGGCTACAGATTTGCCCGCATAACGTCTTTTATGCAGAATTATATCATTTTTTACAAGTTTTGGTCGTTCTTTCCACAATTCGTCTGCCAAATCCCCAAAATCGTAAGTAATCGTTTTGCCCTTCAGCTCCTTATTTAATGCTTCAAAATTGCTGGCGGACATAGTCCTGCCGTCAAAGGCAATTTTAGCTGTTTTTGCCAAATTTTCATTCAGCCATTTTCTATATGTTGGTACGCCTGGCTCGTTTAGCCTAAATAGCGTTATTCCGCTTCCTTTAAGCTCCTGTTCCGCTTGTATAAAATATCTTCCGTCCGTCCACAATCCTGCCTCTTTCTCCGTTGCGACAATCAGGCTATTTGAACCCGTAAATCCCGAGAACCATTCGCCCACTTTCCAATGATCTGACAGATATTCGCTTTGATGTGCATCGCTGTTTATTATCACGAGTGCATCTATCTTATTATCTGCCATTTTTTCCCTTAATTTAGCCAATTTTTCCATAATACCCTCCTTATTTTGTCCCCTTGTTTTGCCCACCTTTATATAAAAAGTATACCACATTTTGCTCGAAAAAGATACTGCCTATACAATCAGGTTTCGACTGTGTTATAATGAATTTCGCAATCCAAAAAATTTTTTGAGGAGGCATTTTTCATTGAGAGGAGGCGTTTTTTAGTGGAGGCATCTTTAGTTAAAGGAAAAATCCGAGCCGAACGCAACCGCACAATTTCGCTAAATATCGAGGAATTGCGATATTATTTGAGCAAGTGTGTAAATTTGGCTGACGAACTTGACAAAAAACCCATTCCAACAAACAGCATTATCCACGGAGATTTATTTGAATGGGCAAAAATCCCTGTGTCCTCCGCTTTCGTGGATTTACTGATTGTCGATCCGCCGTACAATATCAGCAAAATTTACGGCAAGGAGAAATTCCACGAAATGGACGAAAACGAATACCGCTATTTTACAGAAAATTGGATAACCGCCGTAAAGCCCACTTTGAAACCAACCGCAAGCATTTATGTTTGTTGTGATTGGCGAAGTAGCCTAATAATCGGTAATGTGCTATGCAATCATTTTACCGTGCAAAACCGCATTACTTGGCAACGTGAAAAAGGTCGCGGTGCAAAACGCAACTGGAAAAATTCCATGGAGGACATTTGGTTTGCGACAGTTTCGCCAAAAAATTTCACATTTAACATTGATAGCGTGAAAATGCGCCGCAAAGTGATTGCACCGTACAAAGTGGATGGCAAGCCCAAAGACTGGACAGCCAGCGAAATGGGCAACTTTCGTGATACGTTTCCATCAAATTTTTGGGACGATATTTCTGTGCCATATTGGTCGATGTCCGAAAACACGGATCATCCCACGCAAAAGCCCGAAAAATTGCTTGCAAAATTGATTTTAGCAAGCTCAAATGCGGGCGATACTGTGTTAGATCCGTTTATCGGCTCGGGAACGACCGCCGTTGTGGCAAAAAAATTGGAGCGGAAATACATAGGGATCGAACGAGAGGATGAATATTGTGTAGTTGCTCAAAAACGGCTAGAATTAGCGGAGAATGACAAGGAGATACAAGGCTACACGGACGGCATTTTTTGGGAGCGAAACAGCTTGGCATTGCAGCAAAAGTACAAAAAAGGCGAAAAATAGGCGGTATAATGCGTAATTTCAAGTTTTTTGCTTTTAAATTTGCCAAACCGTGTTAGTGTGTGGTATCATTTAGTATGGAAATCTAATCAACCAGAATCGAGGTAATAAAATGGCAAAATGTGAGGTATGTAACAAAGGAGTAAGAACAGGGCATCGGATAAGCATAACACGTAGTCAGGTGTCGAGGCGGGCTAACCGTATGTGGCGGCCCAATGTAAAGAAGATACAAATTAGAGAAACAAACGGAAACGTACGCAGGGCGAAAATCTGCACCGCCTGCATCCGTTCCAACAAAGTAACACGCGCTATTTAACCAAAATACCAGTCGTATGTACCAAATCAAGTAATACGGCTGTTATTTTGTTGTACTACAGAAAAACGCAAAAAAGTGCAGAAAATGTGGAAAAAATGCAAAAAAACGTGCGGGTCTGGGGGCGCGCCCCCAGCGGGGTCCAGGGGCAGAGCCCCTGGCGGGTCTGGGCAGAGCCCAGCGGGGTTTGGGGCAGAGCCCCAAGGTCTTAATCTTTTTGTTGCGTAAAAGTTGAAAATGTAGTATGATTAAGTCAAGAATATTTTTGAGGTGAATTTATGGGTTCTGAAACGAATTTTATATATAGAGCGTACAAAAACCTGCTCCCCGATTTTGTGGGAGCGTATGCGGAGGAAAGCGAAGAACATGGTAGTAGCATGGAATTGCTGACCCGAAGCATAGTGCAAGTGTTTATACATACCCTGAAATTGGATTTGAATCTAGCCAGCGGGTCGATTTTTCTGTTCGATAGTATCGATTATGACCAAAAATTGGAGCTTGCTGCTTTTGAGTCTGAAAAATTTCGTAAGGGCGAATTTAGCATTATGCTCGTTCAAATTATGGATTTCCTATTTCATAACCCAGAAACTCACCCGAAAATCCTTGCTTGTGCGGATATAGAACATATGGGCGTGGAGGATACCGATTTAATCCCCGATCAATCCCTCCTTGTTCCCATATTTTACTCAAATGTAATTTATGGCTACGCTTTGGTGTTCTATCACGAAAAGGCAGATATTGCCGAAAAAAATATTCAGGAATTGTACAGAATAATGCAAATGGCGGCAATCGTTCGGCGCATAACCCTTGATGAAGAACGCTTCATAAAATACCTGACAAACGACCACCAAACCGAACTGCCCAACCGTACCTACCTTTACGAGGCAATCGTGAACCTGCTGCAAATGGCAGAAGTCTACGAATCCAAATTCGCTTTGCTTGCAATCCGTGTGAATGGCTTAAAACACATAAATAACTCGCTCGGGATAGTAACGGGCGACTTGCTCCTAAAAGAAGTGGGTATCCTGATAAAAAATGCCATCGCCGAGCTGCGGCTAAATTTGGAGGTCGTTGTCGGGCGTTTGAATGGCGTGGATTTTGGCGTTATTTTGGCATTTCCAGATGCGGAGCAAAAAATCAGCAAGGAGGACGAATACAACACCCTAAAAGCCTCCTGTGCCGCCATCTGCCAGGCAATCATCAACAAAACCAACGATTATGTGGAAATAAACAATTACAATCTCTACCTTTCCGCCAATATCGGGGCAAGCATTTTCCCGTTCCACGGCGAAACGGCAGAAGAAATTTTGCGAAAAGCCGACATTGCAAAGAGCGCCGCCAAGGAAAAGGGTTTTAATTCCTACAAGATATACGAACACGCCATGGATAGCGGAGCGGAAAACGTCCTCTTTCTCAACAACAACCTACCAATCGCCATTTCGCAGAACCAATTTGAGCTTTTCTATCAGGCGCAAGTGGACGTAAAAACGGGTTTTATAGTGGGTGCGGAAGCGTTAATCCGCTGGCGGCATCCTGAACGAGGGCTTATTTTCCCCGACGAGTTTATCCCATTTGCGGACGAAAATTCTTACAGCATACAGATTGATTTACTGGTTTTGGAAATGGCTTGCGAGCAGATAAAAAAATGGCATAATCAGGGTTATGATTTTAGTCTAAGCGTAAATATTTCGCCCGACCACTTAGACAACGGGCTAATTTGCGACTCCTTGCAAAAAATGATTTCCCGCAAGTCGGTAAACCCAGCCCATTTAAAGGTTGAGCTCCTAGAAAGCACGTTATTTAACGATTTCGAGTTTGCGATAAAGGTTTTGACCCGCATAAGGGAGTTCGGCATAGCCGTGGCATTGGACGATTTCGGGGCGGGTTATTCTTCATTAGAATACGTTGCCAAGCTACCGATGGATTATTTAAAAATCGACCGCACGTTTTTAATGAACCTAGACAAGAACCCGACCAACAAGATAATTTTGGAGACAATCCGCACACTAGCGAAGGGAATGAAGGTAAAGACAATAGTTGAAGGTACAGAGACAAAGGATCATTTTGGTTTCCTAAAAGAAATTGGTTTCACTCTAGCACAGGGCTACTACATAAACCGCCCTCTAGCAGTACCCGATTTCGAAAAACTACTAAAAGAAAACCAAACAAATCCTTTCAAGTAAGACCGTGGGGCTCTGCCCCACACCCCGCTGGGCTCTGCCCAGACCCGCCAGGGGCTCTGCCCCTGGACCCCGCAAGGGGACAAGCCCCCTTGACC
>WRKH01000235.1 GCA_009778175.1 Turicibacter sp. | reverse complement strand
GGGGGGGTACATTTTAAATAGCCTCCTTATAATCCTTTACTATAATCCCAGCACAGATAAACCGAGGTAACTCCTTATAAAAAGCCGCCCAGTTTAACGGTAGCAATACTGTATCATATTTTGCCCCATTATGTCAAATTTTTTTTGCGATTATTTTTTGAAAATTTTCCTGCACAAAAAATTGCACACCACAAATTACGTATGCTATAATAGGCAAGGAAGTAAAAATCCGATGTGGCAACCGACAGCCACTCATACAAAATAGCTTAAAAAGGAGCAAAACCATGATCAACAAACGAATAGCAATCGCCGGCTACGGCAACATCGGCCACCACGCCGCCGCCGCCGTAACCGCCGCACCAGACCTAGAACTAGCAGGCATAATCCGCCGCCACGACCGCGGCAACCTAGACGGCATCCCCATACTCAACGAACAAGACGACCTCGCCACCCTCGGCACAGTCCACGCCGTCCTCCTCTGCGTTCCCAGCCGAGAAGTCGAAAAATACGCCACTCACTACCTCAAACTCGGCATCAACACCGTCGATAGCTTCGACATTCACTCGGAAATCGTACCCCTCCGCAACCGCCTAACCCCCATCGCCACCGCCCACTCCGCCGTCGCAATCATCGCCGCTGGCTGGGATCCTGGCACCGACTCCCTACTCCGCATTATCCTAGAAGCCGCCGCACCTTTCGGCATAACCTACACCAACTTCGGCCCTGGCATGAGCATGGGACACAGCGTTGTAGCACGTTCAAAACCTGGCGTAAAGGACGCAATTTCCCTCACAATCCCACTCGGCACGTCCCTCCACCGCCGCATGGTTTACGTCGAACTCGAACCCACCGCAACCCTCTCCGCCGTAACCGCCGCCATAAAAGCCGACCCTTACTTCGCCAACGACGAACTCCACGTCCAAGCCGTCCCCTCAATCGCCGCCCTATCCGACACAGGCCACGGCGTAACAATGACACGCAAAGCACGTTCCGCCCTATCCGACAACCAACTATTCACCTTCGATATGCGCATAAACAACCCAGCCTTAACCGCTCAAATAATGCTATCCGCCGCCCGCGCCTCCTTCCGCCAGCCCCCTTCAACCTACACTCTCCCCGAACTCCCCCCCATCGACCTACTACCAGGCTCACGCGAAGACATTATTGAACGCTTAGTTTAAGCATAAAAACCGTGGGGCTCTGCCCCACACCCCGCAAGGGGACAAGCCCCCTTGACCCCCAACTTTCGCTCTTTTTTGGGTCATGGGTAGGCTTTAACAGCAACACATTTGTAACGATTAGTTTAGAATGGAGATTTTTTATGACGATTGCTAATTTGATAATTGAGAGTCGCTTGAAAGGCGAGAAGATTGTGTTTTTTGGGGGAGGAGGATAGAGCGATTCATGTGGTGGTGGCGGTCAGTCTTTCCGACCTTTTTGAAATTTGCGAAATGAGACGATTTTGTATGCGAAAATCTGACGTTGCGGAAACATCACATCGAATTTAAAGCAGCCACCTGCGGATGAAAAATTAAAATGTGCCATATGGCGAAAATGGTAGGATTTGCAAAGTAAGATTGGCGAACAGGCACGGAGTGCAGATGTATGCGATTGCGGGCGGATACTATCCGCCCCTACGAGAGAAATATGAAGACGGCAGAATTAGTAACCGTTCCAACCGTAAAAAAATAAAGATAGCGAATAAATATCCGCCCAAACCGTAAAAAAATGCAAACCAACAAAAAATAAACCAAGACCCATCAAAAACGAAAGTTGGGGGTCAAGGGGGCTTGTCCCCTTGCGGGGTGTGGGGCAGAGCCCCACGGTTTTAAGGCTAAAAAGGAGAAAAAATATGGAAATAATAGTGAATGTAGTGGGGCATGGAGAGCGGCGAGTTGAGCAGGGGATGACCTTGCAAGGGCTCTGTGATGAGTTTACCTTTGATAGGGAGATTTTGCTTGCGAAAGTGGATAACCAGTTGAAGGAGCTTTTTGCACCGCTTATGTATGATTGTAGTGTGGAATTTTTGGATATTAGTGATGCCAATGGGTATCGTGCGTATCAAAGGAGTGTCTCGTTTCTGATGATTTACTCGGCGAAAGCGGTGCTGGATAATACTAGGGTCGTGATTGCCCATTCGATAAATAAAAATTATTATTGCGAATTGCCCAATGTCGAGGTTAGTGATGAAATTTTGCAGAAAATCGAGGACAAAATGAGAGAAACGGTGGAGAAAGATCTGCCGATTGAAAAGTTCTCGCTGCCGCTGGAAACTGGTATGAAAATTGCGGCGGATTTGGGGCTCTTTGATAAGGTGGAGCTGCTGAAATATCGTCGGACTTCTTCGATAAATTTTTATCGTCTTGATGGGCTGTATGACTACTTTTATGGGCAAATGGCACCGAGAACGGGCTGTTTGTCGAATTTTAAGCTGGTCAAACGGTCGAAAGGCTTTATTTTGCAATTCCCAGCGGCGAGCCATGACTATGAATTGGCGGAATCTGCCCCTTATTCCAAGATTTCCGAGGTCTTTGAGGAATCTGGGCAATGGGCGAGAGTGCTGAAAATTGACACGGTTGGGTCGCTGAATAGCAAGATTGTTAGCACTGGGATTGAGGAAGTTATCAGGGTAACAGAGGCGTTGCACGAGAAGAAAATGGCGAATTTGGCGGATATGATTGTGCATAATCGGAAGCGTGTTGTGCTGATTGCGGGCCCGACTTCCAGCGGCAAGACGACTTTTGCGAGCCGCTTGGGTGTGCAGTTGAGGGTCAATGGCGTTACGCCGCACGTCATTTCACTTGACAATTACTATGTTGACAGGGAATTTACGCCACGAGATGAGGACGGAAATTATGATTTTGAGACGATAAAGGCACTGGACGTACAGACGATAAACGCCAATATCAAGGCGTTGCTCGGCGGCGAGACGGTGGATTTGCCCACGTTTAATTTCCTGACTGGGAAGCGAGAATATAAGGGCAATAAGTTGGCATTGTCGCCCAATGATGTGTTGATTATGGAGGGGATTCATGGGCTGAATGGGCTAATCGGCGGCGATATACCAGTCGGCGAGACTTTTCGCATTTTCATTTCGGCACTCACGCAGTTGAACGTGGACGACCATAATCGGATTCCGACGACGGATACTCGGCTCGTGCGGCGGATTGTGCGCGACCACCATTTCCGTGGATACTCGGCGGCGCGGACGATTGCGATGTGGCCGTCCGTCATGCGTGGCGAGGGCAAATATATTTTCCCATTCCAGGAAGAGGCGGACGCATTTTTTAACTCGGCGTTGGTCTATGAAATGTGTATGTTAAAACAGTTTGCGGAGCCGCTGCTGTTTGGGATTGAGCGGAGCGACCCTGCTTACACGGAGTCGAAGCGGTTGATAAAATTTTTGGACGGATTTTTGGGTGCGACTAGCGAGTTAGTGCCGTCAAATTCGATTTTGCGAGAATTTATCGGTGGGAGTGCGTTTTCCAATGGGCATTAAATGGGGCTGGGCGGCTGTTGGGCTGGGGGCGGCTGTTGGTGCTGTGGGCTATGCGGCGAGTTTGCATTTGAATTTGCGGCATGAGAACGTGGCTTTCAAGGGCGTAAAAATGGGCGGATTGCGGATTTTGCATATTTCGGATTTGCATAGTCGGTATGCGGACAGGGTGCATTGCGATATTTGGCGGTCGGTGCTGGGTTTGGAATTTGACTTGGTGGCGATTACGGGGGATATTGTGCAGCGGCGTGCGGAGCAGTTAGAGCCGCATATGCCTGGGTTGAGGGCGTTGGCTAGGCGAGCACCGGTTTTTTACGTGGACGGCAATCACGAGCGGACTTGTTACGAGGAAGTGGCGTACACATTGCGGAGTATAGGCGTGATGGTGCTGGATAATTGGAAGAAGGAGTTTGAGCGGTTCACGGTCTATGGGTTTCGGGATTTCGAGTACATCATGGAGGAGAGTTCGGTTGGAGTGAGGGAGTTGTTGCTTGACATAGCTCGAGATGAGAAATTCAAGGTAATTTTGGTACATCAGCCGCAGATGTTGGATTATATTTTGCCGTATGTGAGGGGTTCGGCGTTGGTGTTGGCTGGGCATACGCATGGTGGGCAGGTGCGGTTGCCGTGGTTGCCGACGTTGTTTGCGCCGAATCAGGGGGTTTTGCCTCGGTATGGGGATGGTTGGTATGGTGCTGGGGATGTTCGGATGTTTGTTTCTAGGGGGGTTGGGGCTACGGTGTTTCCGTTGCGGTTGTTTAATGCGAGTGAGGTAGCATTACATAAAATAAAATAACCGTAAAAGCGAGCAAAAGTTGCAAGCCCAACCCAAGAGCCAAAAAATAACGAACGAGCGGGTCAAGGGGCGCGCCCCTTGCGGGGTGTGGGGCAGAGCCCCACGGTTTTATGTTTTGAAAGGAATGAGAAATGGGACAGAAAGTGATTTTTAGTTATGTTGGGTCTATGTTTGGGGGGTTGTTGTTTGCTGTTGCGATTAATTTGATTATTGTGCCGCATGGGCTTTATAGTGGGACTATTACGGGTATTGCACAAATGCTTGAGTCTATTTTGCTTGAAGCTTTTGGAGTTAGTCTGCCCGAGGGGTCGAATATTACGGGAATTATTATTCTGCTCTTGAATATCCCGCTGCTCGTGCTTGCTGTGAAAGTAACTAGTAAAAATTTCCTGTTTAAGTCGATTGTTACGATAATTTTTACGTCGGTGGCTATGTCGGTTATACCTATTCCAGCAGTACCGCTTATTGTTGAGCCGCTGACTGCTTGTATAGTTGGCGGTGTCCTGGCGGGCTTTGGTGGAGGGTATACTCTGCGGTCGGGCGGCTCGGGCGGCGGGACTGATATTATTGGGATATATTGCTCGGCTAAATATCCCGATTTTACCGTGGGCAAAGTTTCTATTATAATTGGCGTGATTGTGTTTAGCTATGCTTTTTTCGCCTATGATTTTAACACGGTTATTTATTCGGCGTTGTTTACGGCTTTTTATGTGGTTGTTTTGGATCACACGCATTTCCAAAATATTAAGACTAGTGCTTTGATTTTCACGGCTAACCCTGAGGCGGTTCATTCGGTGGTACATAGTCTTGGCAGGGGTGCGACTTGCTGGGAGGGCAAGGGTGCGTACACGGGGAAACATTCTCACATTTTCACGACTGTGGTTTCAAAATATGAAATAAATCAGCTAAAACGCATAGTGAACGGTGCCGATCCTCACGCTTTTATCATTTTCAACAACAAGGTGGATGTGAGCGGTAATTTCGAAAAGAGGCTGTAAGGTCGTGGGGCTCTGCCCAGACCCGCAAGGGGCTCTGCCCCTTGACCCCGCCACTTTGAAAAGTGGACAAACTTTAAATTTTGGGTTGGTTTGTTAATGGCAGATTTTGTTGGATTTTTGTAGGGGCGGATATTATCCGACCGTGATTTTGGGAGGGTTGGCGATTGATGGCGGCTCGGTGGGTGTCATGTTGGGGTCTATTATAATGGAGAAAGCGGCGTATACTTCGGCGTTGCGGTTGCTTGTAACTTTGATGTTAATTTCTCGGAATTCGTCAGTCAGATTTATGGTAAAAAGTCCTCGTGCATTTCTCCTAATGATGTAATTTTCGCCGTCAGAGTCTACTATATGACTAGGGAACAAATTGTCCACCTGCCACGTGATAATGCGACTATGATTGTTCATTCTCACTGGGACGAGTTGCCACTGATGATTGTAAACAGAGGCATTAATCCGCAATTCTACAGTTTCACCGTTCGGCAAAATTCTTATATAACTGCCATCTCTGCAAAATTCGACATCGATTTCGTGAAAAATAAAATGAGTTTCTGGGTCGGCAGATATTAAACTAATCCATGCAATATTCGCATTTCTGCTTTCGTTTATCGCAATCGCCACCGCAAATGTAATCCCGACAATAATTGCAAATATTAATTTTTTATATTTGGCAGCTTTCGGCTCGATTGCAGGGTTTGGGCTGTTTTTTGTTTGATCGTTCATAGTGTTCTCCTCTACTCCTTCCTCTGCCGAAAATGCAAACCCGTTACAACATACTCCCGAACATAACGAAAATACCCAACCGTAACAAAAATGAAAATAACGGCAGATACAGCATTTAGCCACCTCATTCCCCATTCGATGGCGACAAACATTGTGATTATACAAATACCTTTGACAAAAACAGAAACACCCACAAAACACGAAAATTTATAGGCGTTCAACTCGTCCATTATCTTGAAATACCTCTCCTCGCCAAGTGCTTTAATACACACACCCACCGCTTCGGACTGGATAAAAAATCGAGCCGAATACAAAACAAGCATCCCAAAAAGTATCGCAGCAAACGCAACCATCCCTACCTCCTAACTCAACAAATACAACCCACACTCCAACCGCTTCCTCTGCAACTGACAAAAAACCTCATCAGGCAACCGTATATCCCCACCCAAACTATACGAACTCGCCATACACCCGCCGCTACAAAAATACCTAGCAAAACAGCCCCTACACTCAGGCTTGCTATAAACATTACACATCGAAAATGCCGCCGTGTCCGCCGTTACACCAGTCTCCAAACTCCCCAAATAAAATTTCCCACTGTCAACTCCAACAAACTGATGACAAGGGTACAAATCCCCCTCGGGCGTAACCGCCAAATACTCCGTGCCAGCCCCACAGCCCGTTATCCGCTTGGCAACGCAAGGCCCATTCTGCAAATCTATCATAAAATGGAAAAATTGAAATCTCGGATTGGCTTTCAGATAAATCGCCAATTTCTCGTACTCCGCACATAAAATCGGCACGTCCTCGGCACGAATCGCATAGGGCGACCCAGCCGCCGCCACAACAGGCTCCACCGAAATATTCCGAAATCCCAACTCCGCCATATGCAACACATCTTGCGAAAAGTCCAAATTCTCGTGCGTATAAGTGCCACGCACATAATAACTCTTATCTCCACGAGCCTCAACCAACTCCAAAAATCTCGGAACAACCATATCATAGGCACTCGCTCCGCCCACGCACGGCCTCATCCTATCGTTGACTTCTTTCCGTCCGTCCAAACTCAATACAACATTGTCCATCTCGGCGTTGATATACTCGATTTTCTCCGTGTCAAGTAACAGCCCATTTGTGGTAAGCGTAAATCTAAAAATTTTTCCAGCCGCCTTTTCTCGGAATTTTGCATATGCCACAATTTCCTTGACCACATCAAAATTAAGCGTAGGCTCGCCCCCAAAAAAATCTATCTCCAAATTCCGCCGTCCCTCCGAGTTTTCTATTAGAAAATCCACGGCTTTCCTGCCAACCTCCGCCGACATCAGTCCGCCGCCGCCATAATCGCCCTCGCCAGCGAAACAGTACCGACATCGCAAATTACAGGCGTGGGCAATATGCAGACACAACGACTTGACAACCGCTTTCCGCCCAGCCATAGCTTGCCGCTCGGCTTTTTCTCGGCTTGCAGAAAACAGCTGCCCTTTTCCACGCAATTCCTCGATTTCAGCCTGTGCAACCGCTATTTCAGCCGCCTCATATCCCTCAACTGGCAACTCGTTAATCAACCGAAAAGCCAACTCATCCACCACATGAACCGCTCCACTATTCACGTCCAATGCGATATTTACGCCATTCATACTAAAACTGTACATAATCCACCCCATCTATGTCAACAATGATTTCATTATACCTCATTTTGTCGGCTGTGTCAAATTTTTCGCAATTATTTTTCATCGCCGAAATGCACTAAATTGTACGGATAATATGGTGCATTTTTCAGCACGGAATCGTCAAATCCGAGAATTTTCGCCACCGCACCGCTCTCAAAACTCCAATATCCGCAATATGTGCTACGGTCATAGTCGAATTTGCCGTCTTTATCTCGTTGGTGGCGACCGTGCCAAGCGGAGTCTCTGTTGCCTTGATACCAGGTTTTTTTGAGATATGTCAACATATAGTCGGCGGACTGTTTTATCACGATTAGCCGCAATCCCTGATGTAAATGCAAGAAAAATCTAGGGGCTAACAATTTGTCGGGAACTTCCACCTCTGGCATACGAGAATGGGCTAAATATCTGCACAGCCAGTCGTTCCATATTTCCTGTGCCATGCCAAACAGTTTCCGAAATCCGTCCATATCCGAGTCCAGCAAAACCCCCAGCGACAGCAATGTCAAAACATCCTCGTACCAAAATTCAACTCCATCCAAAAAATCCAAATTCAGAAAAATATGGAGCATTTCCTCATAAGGTTCTACAAGTGTAGAAATGGGGTCGCCCTTTGAGTATTTGGCAAACCAAATATTTTTTCTAATCATGTAAAAGTGCCATTTTGTAAATGTTATTCGGCTCTCCGCAATCTCGCCGTTTTCAAGCCATTCTTCGTATTTTTGTAACTTATGCTGCTCACGTGCGATGTACGCCTGAAAATACTCGGCGTTTCTTTTTGGGTCTCTCATGTGGGTTCTCCTTTCTGTTGCAACATGCCGATTGCTGCTAAAAATTCTGTTGGCGTGTGGATAAATGATTCTGGCGGATAATGCTTTGTGTTGCCAGTTATTAAGTCGGCGTTGCAATGTTTTGCGACATCGTAAAATGGGCGGTCGGTTTCGTCTGGCATGGGAAAAGTGCTTGCGAGGGGTTGACAAAATAGCCCAAGCCGCTCCAAATGTTCAAAAAACTCTTGCCGCTCCTCATTGATAAATTTAAAATGTCGCCTTGTCAAAACATCCCTATATTCCGCCAAAATTTTATCGTTGTAACAAATTTGTAATTGCGAATTTTTTACCATGTGCAGAATTTTAGCAGGTTTGCCATTTGGGGATATAAATGCAGACACAATCACGTTTGTATCGACAATTACCCTGTTTTCTTCTCCTTGTGGCACGGTCATTTACGCCCCCACCTCTTCTAAAATTGGGATTGAAATTTCTTGCAATGTCGATTGCCCTTGCAAAGGCTCTATCTTCGGTTTAGTCGTCGCCATTAAAGCCTCTTCTTCACGTTTTTCACGACGGCAATCCGCTATTATAGCGTTTATTTCGTCCAAAGTCATTTCAGAATTGCCGTTTAATACGGATTTTTCTTGCATGGATTTCATGGCAGCACCAAATCTTTCCAACGATGCCTTCTCCTCCTCCGTCAAAATGCGTTTATTTTGCGGAGCGGCGATTTTTTTGAGACGTTCAAATCGCTCTCTATTCCGCCGCACGTCCTCGTCCTCGTACTCAAACGGCAAAGTCTTCGCCGTAATCGCCCTATTCACAAAGATATTCGCCGCTTGCGAGGCGTTGATTCCAAATTCCTCACATAGCTTATCAAATTCCTCACGCTGGCCGTCTTCTAAATAAATGGTAATATCCATGATTTTCTCCTATTCTAAATACTCTAAATACTCCAAAAATTCCGTTGGCGAGTAGATAAATGGCTCGCTTGGATAATGCTTTGCGTTGCCTGTTATTAGCGTGGCGTTGCAATACTTTGCAACATCGTAAAATGGGCGGTCTGTTTCGTCTGGCATGGGGAAGGTGCTTGCAAGCGGCTGGCAAAGCAGCCCAAATCGTTCCACGCTCCTAAAAAATTTTTGACGTTTTTCATTGCTAAACTTAAAATGTGGGCGTGTCAAGACTTCCCTATATTCCGCTAAAATTTTGGCATTATAGCAAATTTCTAATTCCGTATCCATGACCATGTCAACAATTTTGGCAGGTTTGCCATTCGGAGACATAAATGCCGAAACTATCACGTTTGTATCTGCTACTACCCTTTTTTCTTGCTCTCTCTGTGGCACAATTATGCACCTACTTCTTCCAAAATTGCACTCGGAATTCCTTGTAATATCGGCTGCTCATGTAAATGACTTTTGGTTTTCGCCAAAGCCTCTTTCTCACGCATTTCACGGCGGCAATCAGCTATTATATCGTTTATTTCGTCCAAAGTCATTTCGGAATTGCCGTTTAATACGGATTGTTCTTGCATGGATTTTACAGCGGCTTTCGCTTCCGCTATTATCACCTTGTCCTCCTCCGTCAAAATGCGTTTTTTGCGTGGAACGGCTGTTTTTTTGTCATACTCAAACCGCCCTCTTTTCCAACGCACGTCCTCGTCCTCGTACCCAAACGGCAACGTCTTAGCCGCAATCGCCCTATTCACAAAGATATTCGCCGCCTGCGAGGCGTTGATTCCAAATTCCTCACATAGCTTATCAAATTCTTCACGCTGGCCGTCTTCCAAATAAATGGTAATGTCCATGATTTTCTCCTATTCTAAATGCTCTAAATGCTCCAAAAATTCCGTTGGCGAGTAGATAAATGGCTCGCTTGGATAATGCTTTGCGTTGCCTGTTATTAGCGTGGCGTTGCAATGTTTCGCAACATCGTAAA
>WRKH01000234.1 GCA_009778175.1 Turicibacter sp. | reverse complement strand
CCCAGCGGGGTGTGGGGCAGAGCCCCACGGTCTTAAAAAAAGTAAGCGTACCCAAGATGCAATCCTGCATTCTGACACCTAGCTTCAAGCCAGGTGGGTGCCCGCAATAATGCCCGCCGTCTTCCACTGCCCAGGCTACCCAAAAGGAATTAGATTGCGGCCTGACGTTGGTTTTATAATAATAGGGCTCCCTTTTTTTATCTGTAGGTTCAAAATAACAAGTTACACCTCAAATACGCTCACGAAAACATTATATACCAATTTCAAAAAATACACAAATTTTTTTGCAAAAAATTTTCAAAAAATGTAATTAATTTGTAATTGTATTTTTTTTGATTTAATGCGACAATAGATTCAAGTAAGATTTGTGTTGATGTTTCAGCGTTGCTGGAGACGGAGGAGGTATCCCGTGAGAAAATATATAATTGTTCTATTGTTCCCCCTATTAACCGCATATATCCCGATTTCATATAGCTCCATTTTATACGGCTTGGAAATTGAAGAGGCGGAAAATTATGGCTTGAATGGTTTTGCCGAACCGAGCGAGGAGGAATTTGAAGCATCTTTGAAGCCGACCATATTATATGAAGAGATTGATTTGCGTGAGGCTGGTCTGGAGATTTTTGGCAATATTCCGATTTTGGTAGGTTATATCGGCGAAACGGCTATAAATCGCATTATTGAAACCGCAATAGAAAATAGGATAGCCCATGCTCGTGAAATTAGAGCTCGCACCCTAACTTTCGCCTTTGAACACTACATATTTGAATCCTATATGTCGATTGTCATAACATCCGTTGCTACTGCCGCATCGTCTCGCACCGATATTATGTCTGTAAATTTCAATACGCTAACGGGCGAAATAGTGAATGTAGCCGATATATTTGGCTCGCATATAGTGCAGTTGGTGGACAGCTTGCTAATCGATGCCCTGCGTACAAATCCTGGGCATTTCAACTCGAGTTTTGGCGGTATGCGTGAAAATCAGGCGTTTTCCGCCGTAGGTAGCGAGATTATATTCTTTTTCAATGATTATGAATTGGTGTCGGGAGCTCAGAGTGCGGTTGCATTGCAGCTAGACAATATGCGAGAGATTACCCTAACGCCTGAAGAATATCATATTCGAGAGGGCTTTAATCTCAAAATGATACCGCTTGGGCTGGTTGTTTCAGCCATGGGTTATGAGGCAAATTGGCACTACGAGACCAACGAAATTACACTGCACTACAACGGCGAGCTTGTAATATCGATGACACCCGATGTAAATAGCTACGTTCGCGAAGGCAGGTTTGCACGTTCTTTGGAGGTTGCACCTGTAATATTGGACGGGGTAACATTTGTACCTATATCGTTTTTTAATCAAGTTTTAAGCCTGATTACGTTCCACATAGACGACTATGGAAACATTACCTTTATCTCGTATTCATCCAATTTGACTTTTTGATTTTTCAACTTTTCGATTTTTCGACATACGGACGTTCAACCCAGGATAAAACCGCCCCTCGTAAGGCTTATTTTCCTTGTTGTTTTATATCGTCGATTTTTATTTTACAAAATATTTGCAAATTTTGATAATTCTGATATACTAAAGATATTACAATTTTTATTTTGCTAACAGTGCAAATAGAACAGGAGAAGGCAATCTAATTTGCCGAATTTTAAGTATGAAGTTTAAAAATATTGTGAGCATCATAAGGTCTTATAAGGCTAACCAAATTGACAAACGCATAACACGCAAATTTTTTATGCTAGTTTCCATAATTGTTGGTACATATCTAATCGCTGCGATAGCCATTACTGCATTATTGCTTACACAAACCACAGATACGCCAATCCCGCCATCCTCCCCTCTTGTTGTCAACACTCCAGCCGTAGCTATACCCACTCCAGAGGCGTTACGCCTTGAAGAATTTGAGGAACTAGAGGAGAGTCTGGTTTCGAGACGTACCAATGTTCTAATATTGGGGCTTGATATAGCGAATTTAGCCGATGTAATCATTGCCGCTAGTTTTGAACACGAAACGGGCGACTTATATCTGTTAAGCATACCGCGCGATACCTTTACGCAGATGCCGCAATCCCGCATTAATAATATGACAGAAAATGGCTTGTGGGTGCCGTCAAACGGCATAATGAAGATTAATGCTGTGCGTTCTTTGAGCCGTCGTGGCGGCCGTGATTTTGGACCGCATTTTATCATGGAGCAATTATCTGAAAATTTGGGAGTACGTTTCGATTATTATGTTGAATTTAATTTAGCCGCTTTTCGGGCAGTGGTGGATTTGGTTGGCGGAGTGGAAATAGAGGTGCGTCAGCATATGTTTTATCACGACCCTTACCAAGATTTACTTATAGACATACGCCCTGGCACACATTTGATGAACGGCCGTACCGCCGAACATTTTGTTAGATACAGACCGCCTGCCACGGGCGATATTGGGCGTATCAATTCACAGCAAGAATTTATGACCCAACTGTTTAGACAGGTTTTAGACAGGGATACAATTATGGGCAACCCCTTAGAATTTTTGCGAATTGCCTTTAACTACGTAGACAGCAATATAGGGTTTAATTTGTTTAGATATATCCCATACGTCGGCAGTCTGAGTGCGGAACGTATCTTTACATATACATTGCCAGGGGACGATACTAGAATTGCAGGTCTGGGGTCTGTTTGGATGCCCAATTATGAAATTACGCCCCATATAATCGACCGTATATTCTTTGGTATAGAATCTGAAATTAGTACAATATTAGTAGCAGATAGAAGGTGAGCCATGTTAGGTGCAACCAGATTTGTGATAGTAAGCCGAGATCCGCTCTTTTGTTTGTGCATAAAAGAGGGCTTAAAGCATTTTGCAAACATTGAAATGGTGCTAAATGTATCCTCGCCTCAGGAGGCGGAAAATAAGATTGTACGAAAAATATCAAATGTAATCCTGCTAGATGTTGATACGACGCTAACAGAGCCTACTTTTGTGCAACGGATGGTAAGACGCTTTGATAATGTGCTTGTTGTGTTTACCGCAGCCAAAGAGATTACTGCAAAGAAATATATGTCGGTGGGTTTGCGAGATTTCGCACACAAGCCCCAAAATTTTAATCAACAACATTTCCATAGATATTTACAACTTATATTGAGCCGTGTAGGCGATCCTGTCAAGAGCGTTGGATACAAAGATGTGGCAAGAGTGGCTGGCTTAAATGATAAAATTATAGCCATAGCCTCTTCCACGGGCGGGGTTGAGGCGTTGGAACAAGTTATAAAGGTTTTGCCAGCCGATATTCCGCCGATATTATCTGTGCAGCATATGCCATCGGGATTCACAAAATTATTTGCCGAACGGTTAGACGGCATATATCCTCAAAAGATAAAAGAAGCGGTTTCTGGCGATCTGCTCCTTAGAGGTCAGATTCTGATAGCACCAGCAGGCAGCCATATGCAGCTTGTCAAAAAGCAGGACAAATTTGCGGTGGAATGTTTTATAGGGCCTAAAATGCACGGTGTTATACCAGCAGCGGATATTTTATTTGAATCGGTGGCAAATATTGTTAGAAGAAACGCCGTGGGGGTCGTATTGACGGGCATGGGGGCGGACGGAGCCCGCGGACTTATGCTTATGCACAATAACGGTGCAAAGACGATAATACAAAACGAGGCTACTTGTGTAGTTTTTGGTATGCCGAAGGTGGCACGAGATTTAGGAGCTGTAGATTTTGAGTTACCCATTGATAGAATCGGGGCAAAGATTATGGAGTTTGCATAA
This sequence comes from Turicibacter sp., assembly GCA_009778175.1. Lineage (GTDB taxonomy): Bacteria > Bacillota > Clostridia > Lachnospirales > WQUN01 > WRKH01. The sequence goes on along the minus strand of WRKH01000234.1, from coordinate 6,620 downwards.
TCAGATACTTTACAATGTAATGTACGAAGATAACATCGAATACAGCATAACCGCACCAAACGGCGAGGCTTTTGCGGTGCAGCAAACAGGCAAACCGCTATGGATATACAAAAGACCGACTTGTGATACCAAAAATTTAAGCGTACTTTTTGATGCTTGCTTGGAAAAGTCCAAACCTCATTCCATTGTATCGGACAGAGGAACTACCGATTTATGGTTAAACATATTTCCAAAAGACGTATCGGTGTTCCCTTTTGCGGCACTCTATTTACCGACCGAGCCTCAAAATTATGAGGGGAATCTAATAAATCCCCACATATCTAATGAAAAGCTCATATCTGCTTGGGTAGCCGATTTTTGCAAGGAGGCTCTGCACAAGCAGCCGATGGTAGAGAATACGGTGCAATCCCTAATTAAAAGCAAGAGATTATTTTGCCTAAAACAAGCCGAACTATTGGCAATGGGTATGTTGATACCAGTAAACCCAGGCTTTCCAGCGAACAGGTTAAATTTAATTTACGTACCCCCAAAGCACAGGGGTAATAATTTTGGCAGGACCATTGTCTCATTATTGGCGGCAAAATCACACAGATTAAACACTTTGCCCATTCTTTACGTTTACTTAAACAACAAGCCAGCCTACTCTCTTTATCGCTCTTTGGGCTTCATCGAAGCGGGCCGTTTAGTTGAATTGCGATTTAGAGATTAAAACCGTGGGGCTCTGCCCCACACCCCGCTGGGGGCGCGCCCCCAGACCCGCTCGTTTGTTTTTTGTGTTTTATTGGCTTTGTTCATGTTGGATTGCATTTTTTTGCGATTTTTTGCTGTTTTATAAGGATGTGATAGTGTGATAGAGTTAGCGTTGCGTGGTGCTGTTCAGATTTTTTCTGAGGATGGCGTAAGGGATAGATTCAAGAGCGGCAAACGCTTGAGGATAAAGTTGGGTGCAGACCCTAGTAAGCCTGATTTACATTTGGGGCATACTGTTATTTTGCGTAGATTGAAGGCTATGCAGGATATGGGGCATGAGATTGTCTTTTTGATAGGCGATTTTACTGGTATGATAGGCGATCCCTCGGGCAAGAGTAAAACCAGGCCGAAATTGACATTGGAGGAGACTCGGCAGAATGGAGAAAGTTATCTGCAGCAGGTTGGTAAGATTTTGGATGCCGAGAGGGCGACTATTGAATATAATTCTAAATGGCTGGGGGCAATGAACTTTGCAGATGTCATAAATTTGGCAAGTAAGTACACGGTAGCGAGGACTTTGGAGCGGGACGATTTTACCAAGAGGTTTAAGGAAAATCGCCCGATAAGTTTGCATGAATTACTGTATCCTTTGGCACAAGGCTATGATTCCGTAGCTTTGGGGGCGGATATAGAGGTTGGCGGCACCGATCAAACCTTTAATTTATTGGTAGGTCGAGAACTTCAGCGAGATTATGGGCAAGTGCCGCAGGAGGTTATTACGTATCCGTTGCTTGTCGGGCTTGACGGTAAGGACAAGATGAGCAAATCGCTCGACAATTACATCGGCATAGACGAACCTGCTCACACAATGTATGAGAAAGCCATGAAAATACCCGATTCGGTATTGTGGGATTATTTTATTTTAACGACTGATATTCCCGAAGAAAAGGCACAAAATCTGATTAAAACGGATATTATTGCAGCCCATAGGGCATATGCACATGAAATTATAACGCTTTATCATGGCGAAGCTGCCATAAGAGATGCAGAAGAACGCTACAAAGCTGTAGCTTCGGGATTTATACCTGACATTATGCAAGAGGCAGAGATAGCCACTGATGAGGACGGCAACATAGGGTTGCTTAACCTAATTAGGCTTTGCGGATTAAGCACCTCCAATGCAGAGGCTAGGCGTTTAGTCGCTGGAAGAGGCATAAAAATCGATAATGTAGTGGTGGAGGACGTAAATGCAACCATATGCTGCAAGGACGGCATAGTAATTTCGAAGGGGAAAAACAGGTTTGTGAAGATACGATGCAAGGTGTGAAATTCGTCCGTTTCGCAAAATGGCAGTAATGTGCCGCCTCAAGAGCCTAGTGAGGTTTGGTTTTGTTGCACTTTTTACTTGTAATCGCTTGACAACTAGGGGGGAGTATGGCAAAATACAAATTAAAGGATTTTCGTATTTTTGAAGTTTGATAAAAGGAGGTAAGAAATGCAGATTGGATTTAGATGGTACGGCGAGGGCAACGACAACATTAAGCTATCCGATATTAAGCAAATACCTGGCGTAACGAGTATTGTCTGGGCGTTGCACGATAAGATGCCTGGCGTAGTCTGGGAAGAAGCGGAGATTGCCAAGGTGCAAAAGGCTCTCGAGCCATATGGTTTTAATATGGACGTGGTGGAATCGGTCAATATTCACGATGACATCAAAACGGCTAGCGAGGGTAGGGACGAATACATTGCGAATTATATTCAAACGATACGCAATTTGTCAAAATTTGGCGTAAAAGTTATATGTTACAACTTTATGCCCGTGTTCGATTGGACTAGGACGGATTTGCACTATCCGCTCGAAGATGGCTCGACCGCCATGTATTACGAAAAAGGCAAGATACAGGACGATCCGAAGCAGATGGCGGACTACATTTTGAGCAAACAAAAGGATGGAATGTCTTTCCCTGGTTGGGAACCCGAACGCATGGCACGGTTGGACGAGCTGTTCGCCGCCTACAAAAACGTCTCGAAGGAGCAATTATGGGAAAATTTAATCTATTTCCTTAAAAAACTGATGCCCGTGTGCAGGGAATGTAACATAAAAATGGCAATCCACCCCGATGATCCCCCGTGGGATATTTTCGGGCTGCCACGGCTGATTGTGGATGCGGCGGCTGTGGACAGGCTGCTGACTGCGGTTGACGACCCGTTTAACTGCTTGACCCTTTGCTCGGGCAGTTTTAGTGCGAATCCAAACAACGATGTCGCCGCAATAGTCCGCAAACACGCAAACAGAATCGCCTTTGCACATATTCGCAACGTGCGGCACTACCCGAACGGCGATTTTGTCGAGGTTTCGCATCGAGATTGTGATGGGCATACGGGGATTTTGGAAATAATCCGAGCCTACCACGAAAGCGGCTTTGACGGCTACATTCGTCCAGATCACGGCCGCCACATTTGGAACGAAGATTGCCGCCCAGGTTACGGTCTATACGATCGTGCCATGGGAATAATGTATATTTTAGGTTGTTGGGATATGTTAGACAAGCTGAAAGAGGTGCAACGATGAGATTAACGGACGTTTTAAGCGACCCGAAAATTTTCGCACGGAAAGGCTACGCAACACCGTTATTTGACGTGGCGAAAGTTCGGGAAAAAACATATAAACAGCCCACTTGGGTGCATTTTGGAGCGGGGAATATTTTTAGGGCGTTCCTAGCGGCAATGCTACAAAAAGCCCTTGAAGATGGGCATGATACGGGCGTTATTGTTGCGGAGAGTTTTGATTATGAAATTATCGAGCGAGCCTACACGCCTTTCGATAATTTAAGCCTATTGGTAACGCTTGGCGGGGACGGCTCGGTCAAAAAGAGCGTTATTGCTAGCGTTACGGAGAGTCTGCGGGCGGGCTTTGAATTTGAGGACTGGGCAAGGCTCGTGGAAATTTTCCGAAACCCATCCCTGCAAATGGTCAGTTTTACCATAACTGAAAAAGGTTATCAGGTGGCAGCAGACGATTTAACAAGGGGGTTGAATCCCGTTTCCGCCATGGGCAAAATCGCCGTGTTGTTGCACGAACGCATGAAAGCGGGCAATCTGCCCATAACCTTGCAGAGCATGGATAACTGCAGCCGCAACGGGGATTTGCTAAAAGATGCCGTTTTGCAATATGCCAAAAATTGGACAAAGGCGGGCATAACCTCGGATGATTTTTTGGATTATTTGGAAAAAAATGTCAAATATCCGCTAAGCATGATTGACAAAATAACGCCCTTCCCCGACAGTGAAGTGAAAAGGCAGCTCGAGGCGGACGGATTCGAGGACACGGAGCTGATAGTTACGGCGAAAGGCTCGCACACGGCGGCGTTTGTCAATGCGGAAGAGACGGAATATTTGGTTATGTCGTCCGACTACGCCAACGGACACCCGCCTTTGGAGCGTTACGGGGCGATTTTCACAGATAGGGAAACGGTTGACAAAGTGGAAAAAATGAAAGTCTGCACCTGTCTAAATCCGCTCCACACGGCACTTGCCATATTCGGTTGTCTACTTGGCTACACACGCATTTGCGAAGAGATGAAAGACCCTGATTTGGTCGCACTAATCACGAAAATGGGCTATGACGAGGCGTTGCCTGTTGTGATAAATCCAGGCGTTATCAAACCTGCCGACTTTATAAATGCAGTAATAACCAAACGGCTTCCCAACCCATTTATGCCAGACGCACCGCAACGGATTGCCACAGACACATCGCAAAAATTGGCGATTCGGTTCGGCGTAACCTTAAAGTCATATGATTTAAAAGGCTTGTCAGTGGAAAATCTGCGGTTCATACCTCTGACCTTGGCGGCGTACGGGCGGTATTTGTGCGGTGTAAACGATAGCGGCACAAAATTCACGCCATCGCCCGACCCCAAATTGGCGGAATTGAGCCGCATTGTCGCCAATTTGGATATTCACAGCACGGATAACGATTTTAGCGTACTCAAAGAATTGTATAGCAATGTTGATGTTTTCGGCGTTGATTTGTACAAATTGGGTTTAGGGGAAAGAATCGAGGAAATGACACGGAATTTGTATAACGGCGTTGGGGCAGTGCGTCGAGTGTTGCAGGAAATGCTGAAAGATTAAAAATGAGCGGGTCAAGGGGCGTGTCCCTTGCGGGGGTCTTGCTCTGCAAACGTCTAAACGGTGTCCACTGGACACCAGACGCGGGGCGGAGTCCCACGGCTTTAGAGAGGTGTGGAGATGGAGAAAATGTGGAGTTTGGATGCTATGATGAAGTATCCTAAGCAGTGGATTGTTATGACAGAACTGGAATGGTTGGGATTGGGTAATAATAGAGATAGTGGTTATGTTTATGGGGTGTATGAAACTCGTGAAGCCGCTAGAGAAGTCAAACTTGAATTGGAAAAAACAATGAATCAAGTTACCATAATCGAGGGATATGATGATACTCCGCAGATAGGAGGGCTGTTTGCATGAATTTGATAGAGACAGCAGGAGAAGCCGCCAACGAAACACCTTTACAAATCTACTCCCTGCAAGGAGGGCTTGCTTAACGTGAAAATCCCAAAAAATGTATCGAAAATAATGCAAACCCTCCAAAAACATGACTTTGATGCCTACATAGTGGGCGGCTGTGTAAGGGATTCCATCTTGGGGAAATCGCCGAAAGATTGGGATATTACAACCAACGCCACCCCCGAACAACTACGTGTCGCCCTCAAAAATTACAGACTAATCCCCACAGGCGAAAAATACGGCACAATGACCGTTTTAATCGAGGGCGATAATTTTGAAGTAACCACATACCGTGCAGACGGCAATTATAGCGACGGCAGAAGACCTGACGAAGTACGTTTTTCAGATAATATACGAGACGATTTATGTCGGCGGGATTTTACGATAAATGCAATGGCGTTTAGTGAACCGACTGGGCTTGTTGACCTATTCGGCGGTCTGTCGGACTTAAAAAATGGGATAATACGCTGTGTGGGCGACCCGATAGCCCGTTTTAACGAAGATGCCCTGCGTATAATGCGGGCAATTCGTTTCGCTTGCCGTCTCGATTTTGAGCTGCCCAAAGAGACAATAAGGGCGATTTGGGAATGTGGCGAAAATCTCAAAAATGTTTCGCAGGAACGCATTACTGCCGAATTGGTTGAAATACTAAAATTCCGAAAGCCCGACAGATTATTTGAATACATAATAAAGCGGACAATTCCTGAATTTTTGACATTGGCACAGGTGGCACACAACAACCCATACCACTACACCGACGTATTTACGCACACGATAGATGCGTTATTTCATTGCAAAAGTGAGGATATTGAGGTGCTTTTGGCACTATTATTTCACGATATTGGCAAGCAAGAGGCTCGGACATTTGATGAAAAACGGCTTACAAATCATTACAGAGGGCATCCCATTGTATCGGAGACCATGACTCGTGAAATCCTGACCCGTATGCGTTTCGATAACAACACCATCGACAATGTTTGTTTGCTTGTAAAATACCATGATTGGGATTTAGTCCCGAGCAAAAAAGCGGCTCGAAAATCATTAAACAAGTTGGGGCATGAATTATGTTTGAAATTGCTGGAAATAAAATTTTCCGACCGTTTTGCACACAGGCTAAAGCTCAGCGAATACGAGATTTGGGCGGAAAAGATGGATCATTTTAAAGTCCTATGGCAGGAGGTACTTGACAACGGCGAGGCATTTAATTTAGGCGATTTGGCAATAAACGGCGATGATTTACTAAAAATCGGCTTTTTACCCAACAAAGCTCTAGGCGACACTCTAAAAAGCTGCCTAGACCACGTAATCGACGACCCCACAAAAAACAACAAGACTGATTTACTCGAGTACATTAAAAACCGTGGGGCTCTGCCCCACACCCCGCTGGGGGCCAGCCCCCAGAC
>WRKH01000233.1 GCA_009778175.1 Turicibacter sp. | reverse complement strand
TATATATATATATACTGTCAATAGGCTATTATTTACGAAATTTTAGGTGAAATTTCACGTTTCTTTGTGCAAATTGTATGATTAAATGAATAGAGGTTGTGCAAGTTGACGGTAGTATGTGATTTAGAATTTTGAAGCAGTTGTAAAATAGACAGGCAAAGCTAAACAAACCGTGGCTAGTGCCAATATTTTTTTGCTAAACACTTGACAAATGCAAAAAACAGATATAACCTTAATAGTGTACAAAAAAGATTAAAATTGTGAGACTTTGCCGTTAGCAAACGGCAAAAAATAATTTCTGAAAGGATTGACAAGTGTGTTGAATTGTGCTACAGCTATGATTAGACAGGGCAATAACTTTATGTTTTTTATTGCCATTAAAAAAATTATTAAAAACCAGCACACAAGCAACCAAGCTATTTTGCTATTTGACGGATAACTGATTACTTGTGTTTTTTGTGTGCATTTTTATGACAAAATTATTAAATTTATAAAAGGAGCAAACCAAAATGAATGTTACAACAATAAAAAACACCGCCGTTAAGGTGCTTAGCAACCCCTATATTTTGTTTACTATTCTCTTTGCTATAGTGTTTACAGTAGGCTATAGCCCTTTTTGGCAAAATAACCGTGGTTTTATTTGGGAGGCAGATGGAGTAAATACTTGGTATCCTACTCTCCACTACACGGGCAGATTTTTTAGAGAGGTAATAAGAAATATACTTCGAGGCGATTTTAACGTTGCGTTTTTTGACCTTAGAATGGGCTTTGGTGCTGATATATTAGCTTTTGGACATGCACCAAATTTTGGTGTTTTGCATTTGTTAAAAACCCTTGTACCTAGTAGACACACGGAAATTTTTTTGAATATTTTTACTGTTACTGCGATATATTTGTCGGGTATTGCTTTCGTACATTTCGCAAAGTATATGAAACAAGAGAACTATGCAAGTACAATAGGTGCTTTATCGTACGTCTTTAGCGGTTGGGTTTTATTTCACATACCTAGACACCCTACTATGTTTTCATACGCTATGCTCTATCTACCTTTGATGATCGAGGGGCTAGAACGCACACTTAGCGGCAAAAAACCCTATTTGCTAATCATAAGCGTGTTTTTAATGGCTATAACTAGCTTTTACTGGCTTTATATGGTTTTGTTGTTTTTTGTGCCATATGTACTTGTAAGAATCCACTATTTATACCCTCAAAATTATTTTAGAAACCTGTTTAGCAAGGCGGGAATAGCCGTTACATACACCATTTTAGGAATGTTAATGGGGGCAGTTATTTTTCTACCAAATATTTTTTTTATGCTTAGTGGTAGCAGAGGCGGTTTTAATGTAACAGATGCAGAACTTTGGCTAAGGAATAGTGATGGCTATCTCAATATTTTTATGAACTCTATTGCGGGTGTTTCGCCGTGGAGTCAGCTGTTGTTTTCTAGTATTATAATTGTCTCAATAATGTGGCTAATTTTTGATAAAGATAAAAACATCGCAAGGCAACGTAAAAATCTGCTAGTTTTAACCATGGTAACTTTTGCCATATTTGTCGTTCCTTTTGGTGGGCTTATGATGAACGGGTTCGTTTATGTTAGCGGTAGATGGATGTTTATACTTGCTTTTGTGTTGGCTTTTGTAATGACCGTCTCCATACCATACATATACAACTTAAAAAATCGGCTCTTTCAATGCGTTATCGTGTTTTTGGGCGTATATGGCTTTTTTGCTCTGCATACACCGAGGTTTCGCAACATATACTTCCTTTTTGGTCTTGCGATACTTGCAATAATATTGGCTATTCTAGCCTACGTACCTTCCGTAACAAAATCGGCTGAAAAACACAAAATTCTTAACGTCTTTGCTAATGCCATTAACCCTTATTACAAAAAAATTGCACTAATGCTCGTGATATGTAGCAATTTAGCTGTAAATGCCTTTTTCTTCTTCCAAGACGGTCTAGGTAGCTACTCTACCCAATTTATGGAAATAGGCACAACTTCGACGGAACACCTACAAATGCCCCTTTCTACCCCTAATCAAGATGGATTTTTTCGCATAAATACGCAAGGCTTTCGAGCAAATACACCTATCATTAGAGATTACCTTGACATTACCTCTTTTATTAGCGTAACAAATCCAAATATTTTAATGCTACTAAATTATTGGGAGAGTTTTTATTACACAAGTGCCGTATCTTTTCATATAGGCTCCTGGGGTGCCAGAACAACCATCGACACCATTACTTCGGTAAATTATTTTGTATCAACAAGCCCCATAACTTCGCAATGGCTTGCTTTACCTTACGGCTACGAAAATCACAGGCAAATGGGCAACTTGAACGTATTTGACAACAGATATTTTTTGCCTTTTGGCTTTACATACCAAAATGTTATTAGTTACGAAGATTTTTCAACGCTATCTCCGGTGGCAATGCAGGAAGTTATGCTACAGGCCGTTGTTTTAGAAGACAGAGCTAGTTCTGGAACTTTAGCACTTGATGCACGAAATGTGCCGTTTGAAATTGCCGAAATGAACAATGTAACCCATGAAAATGGGATATTACGAGTTACCCAGAATAATGGGAGCATTACATTAGCCTTTGACGATGTGGAATATAGCGAACTATACGTGCGATTTACTAATTTTACACATAACACAATGAGTGCTACTAGGATGACTTTTGGAAGTGACGCAGGTGCAGTAAGGCGTTCAGCTACTTTTACATCTAACCAATTTAGATACCTTGGTCACAACGATAATTACACAACCAACCTTAGATTTTATGAAAATCCCAGAAATACCGTTACTATAACTTTCGACAATACGGGCACATACACCCTAGACTCCATCGAACTCCTAGCTCTGCCCATGCACAACTTCGTCACCCACACCGCCGCCCTACGAGAATACACACTAACCAACCTAAATCTACACGAGCGTGGTCTGCCAGGTCTAACCAACCGCATTACTGGCGAAATTACCCTGCCCGATAGCCGCTATTTATTCCTAAGTATACCCCATTCTGCGGGCTGGCGGGCTTACGTAAACGGCGAATCCGCTCCGCTACTACGAGCAAACATCGCTTTTATGGCATTAGAACTACCCGCTGGCCACCATGAAATTGAACTACGATACCGCACACCTGGAATGGCTCTCGGCTTGGCTTTGACTCTAATAAGCACCGCTATATTTGTGCTGTTGGTCAAATTTTACGATAAAATCCCGCTAATCGCCAAAATGCAAGCATCTTCGCCAGAGCCGCCCGAAACGGAACGTCCGCCAAAACCCAACTTTACGTTCAATCTCGGCAAAAAATTTACAATAACTATCAACAACCAAAAACAATCCCAAAAGGAGGAACCCCAATGAAAGGCATAATCCTAGCAGGCGGCAAAGGCACACGCCTATACCCGTCCACCAAAACGGTATCAAAACAGCTGCTACCAATCTACGACAAGCCACTAATCTACTACCCGCTGTCCGTCCTAATGCTGGCACACATACGAGAGATTCTAATAATCTCCACGCCCGAGGACACGCCAAACTACCAAAAATTACTCGGCGACGGCTCGCAAATCGGGCTGACCATAGAATACGCCGTGCAAGCCACGCCCCGAGGGCTCGCCGATGCGTTTATTCTCGGCGAGGCGTTCCTTGGCAAGGGCGAGCAAAACGGCTGTTGCCTTATCCTTGGCGACAACGTATTTTACGGGCAACTGTTCAGCACCCTGCTGAAAAACGCCCAAGCCAAAATAAAAAGCGGCGGTGCGGCAATCTTCGGCTATCCCGTCGCCAACCCGAGCGAGTTCGGCGTGGTGGCGTTTGACGAAAATAGCAAGGTCGTCTCCATCGAGGAAAAACCCGCACACCCGAAATCCCATTACGCCGTGCCTGGGCTGTATTTTTATGATAACGAGGTCGTGGAAATCGCAAAAAACGTCAAACCCTCACTGCGCGGCGAAATCGAGATTACTGCGATTAACGAATATTATTTAATGCAAAATAAGCTGTTCGTAACCCTCATGGGGCGCGGCATGGCGTGGCTCGATACAGGCTCTGCCGACCGTATGCTGAAAGCCTCGTCCTTTGTGCAAAGTGTGCAGGAAATGCAAGGTTTTTATGTGTCCTGCATCGAGGAAATCGCTTGGCGGAACGGTTTTATCAGCACGGAGCAGTTCGCACAACTCGGCACAGCCATGCACATGACCGAGTACGGGCAATATATCTTGGCACTAGCAAAGGAGCAGACATGAAAAACATACTAATAACAGGCGGTGCGGGCTTTATCGGGTCAAACTTTGTGCATTTTATGCTGAACAAAAACCACCGTATAATCAACTTGGACGCACTAACCTACGCAGGAAATCTGGATAATTTGGCAAGTATAAAAAATCCGCTGTACAGCTTTGTAAAGGGCAATATTTGCGATAAAACGCTGCTGGACAGGATTTTCACGGAACATGAGATTGACACGGTGGTGCATTTTGCGGCGGAATCCCATGTTGACCGCAGTATCACGGGCCCCGAGATTTTCATACAAACGAATGTGCACGGCACATTTAACCTGCTGGAAACTGCAAAGTCGCACTGGAAAATATTTCCCGCCGACCACCACAACCGAGAATACAAGTCCGCCGTGCGGTTTTTGCAAGTGTCCACCGATGAAGTGTACGGTGCGCTGGGCGATACGGGGCTTTTCACGGAAGAAACGCCGCTTGCACCCAACTCGCCCTATTCCGCCTCAAAAGCCAGTGCGGATATGTTCGTGCGGGCGTATGGCGAGACGTTCGGCTTGCCCGTGAACATCACACGTTGCTCCAACAATTACGGGCAGTATCAGTTCCCCGAAAAGCTGATTCCGCTGATGATAACGAACGCCCTGCGGGATATTCCGCTGCCCGTGTACGGCAAAGGCGAGCAGGTGCGGGATTGGCTGCACGTGGAAGACCATTGCTCGGCGATATATGCGGTGCTGACGAAAGGCGAGATTGGCGAGGTGTACAACATCGGCGGCAACAACGAAAAGCAAAACATCGAAGTGGTGCGAAAAATCCTACAAACGCTAGGCAAGCCCGAAAGCCTGATAAAATACGTACAAGACCGCCCTGGCCACGACAGGCGTTATGCGATAGATAATGGGAAAATAACCGCCAAGCTAGGCTGGTCGCCCGAGTATAGCTTTGAGCAGGGCATAGAAAAGACCTTGCAATGGTACTTGTCCAACCAAGACTGGACAGACCGCATAATTTCGGGCGAGTATAGGAGAGGGCTATGAGTGCTATGAAGATTTGGGCGAATCGGCTAGACAGGGGCTTTGAGCGGCATCGGGCGGAATACGAGGCGGCGGCTTTGCGGGTTTTGCGGTCGGGCTGGTATATTTTGGGGAACGAGGTTGCGGCATTTGAGCGGGCGTTTGCCGATTATGTCGGAGCGAAATATTGCGTGGGCTTGGCAAGCGGACTTGATGCCCTTTGGATAGCGTTTAGGATACTCGGCGTGGGTGCGGGCGATGAGGTCATTGTACAGTCAAACGCCTATATTGCTTGCGTTATGGGGATAACTATGGCAAACGCCACTCCCGTTTTCGTCGAACCGAACGAGCATTTCAACCTAGACGTTGCCAAGATTGAGGCGGCAATAACGCCGAAAACTAAGGCGATTCTGGCGGTGCATTTGTACGGGCAATCCTCGGATATGGCGGAGATTATGAAAATAGCCAAAAAGCACGGCCTGTACGTGGTGGAAGACTGTGCACAATCGCACGGGGCAAGGCAGGACGGCGTAATGACGGGGAATTTTGGCGATATTGGCTGTTTTTCGTTCTATCCGTCCAAGAATTTGGGTGCTTTTGGCGATGCGGGCTGCGTAACGGTCAACTCCGCTCGGCTGGACGGCGATTTTAGGACGTATCGCAACTACGGTAGCGAGAAACGCTATTATAACAAGGTTGTAGGCACTAACTCTCGGCTGGACGAAATGCAGGCGGCGTTGCTTTCGGCTCGGTTGTCGCATATGGACGAAATCACAGCCGAACGCAAGCAGATTTGCGACCGCTATTTGGCGGAAATACGCAATCCCGCAATAATTTTGCCGAAAATACAGGCGGGTTGCGAAACGGTTTGGCATCAATTTGTGGTGCAAGTGGCGGAACGACAACCCTTTATCAATTATTTGGCAAGCAAGGAAATTGGCACAATAATTCATTATCCCATTCCGCCGCATTTATCGGAGGCTTACGCCTATCTCGGCTACAAAAAAGGGGCGTTCCCCATAGCCGAAAAATTCGCCGACACGGTGCTGTCTCTGCCGCTGTACAATGGCATGACGGACGAGGAATTGGATTATACGATAAGAACAATCAACGAATACTAAGACCGTGAATCGTGGCGTTTGCAGGATTTGCCCCATAAACCTAAAAAATGTTACGGGGTCAAGGGGCGAAGTCCCTTGCGGGGTGTGGGGCAGAGCCCCACGGTCTTAAGGAGGATTTAGAGTGAAACACAGCATTTGCAGCATTTATGACGGGCTGAAATTGCGGCCTGTTTACGAGAGCGATTTGGAACTGTTGCGGACTTGGCGGAATGACCAGCAGTTGACGAAATATCTGACGAAGATTCCGCATATTACGCAGGAAATGCAACGTAGCTGGTTTGTGAAAAATCAGATTGACACGGGCTGCTATACGTTTGCGATTGAGCGGATTGGCGAGGTTTCTAGCCACGAAAATTTTATTGGGAGCGTTTCGCTGTACAATATCAACGGCGATACGGCGGAGTTTGGACGTGCGATTATCGGCAACGATTCCGCCAGGGGCAAAGGTTTTGGCTTTTTGGCAACGGTGCTGTTGCTCAATTTGGGCTTTAGCTATTTTGGGCTACGAAAAATAACCGCCAGCGTCCACGAGGACAATATATCGGCGATAAAAGCCTACGAAAAGGCGGGTTTCACGGTCTGCGGCAAACACGCCCACCCAAGCGGCGGTTGCGAACTGGAGATTGCCGTAGAAAAGGCAGAATTTTACGATAAAATCGGCTTTTTGCGGCAGATTATAATCCACAATCCCGCCACCGTGGACGATGTGAAACTGTTGCAGTTCCAGAATTTTGGCAATGCACTGGGAAATCTGGTTGTGATTGACGGCAACGACGGGCAGCCCGACCGCAATCTGCCCTTTGAAATCAAGCGGATTTTCTACATATACGGCACACCCGCCGACGTAACCCGCGGGCAACACGCCAACCGCTTTTCGGAATTTTGCTTTATTAACATTTGCGGCACGACCAAGGTCAACGTGGCGGACACCAGCGGTCAAAACAAGACTTTTGTGCTGAACAGCCCGCAGGAGGGCTTGTATATCCCCAAAATGCTCTGGAAAGATATGTACGATTTTTCGGAAAATTCGGTGCTGTTAGTGCTGTCGGACAAATACTACAATGCGGCGGAGTATATCCGCAACTTTGACGAATTTTTGGGGGCAAAAAATGTACTATAATAGAACGAAGTTATCGATAATCGTGCCCGTGTATTTTAGCGAGGACACGCTGATGGACTGCTACAACGACCTAGCGGAGTCGGTTTTCCCGCATCTGCCGACTTACGAACTGATTTTGGTGGACGACGGCTCGGGAGATAATTCTTGGGAGATTTGCAAAAAAATCAAGCAAATAGACGAAAACGTGCGGCTGATAAAGTTATCCCGCAATTTCGGCTCTCATGCGGCGTGTTTTGCGGGGTTGGTGGCGGCTAAGGGGAATTGTTGCACCATAAAAGCCGCCGACTGCCAAGAGCCAGCACAGCTAATTTTGGATATGTTCGCCAGTTGGCAAACGGGCAATCGAGTGGTTTTGGCGGTGCGTTCCGACAGGGACGAGAAACTTTCGCAAAAGCTGTTCGCAAGCGTGTATTATAGGCTGGTCAACAGGTATATCAGCGACAAGATGCCGAAATCGGGCTTTGACTGCTATTTGCTGGATAGAAAAGTTATCGAGGCGTTGAAATTGCTGGACGAGCGAAATTCGGCGATAACGCTGCAGATTTTGTGGGCGGGCTTTAAGACGGACGTGGTGTATTATACGAGGCTGGCAAGGCAAAAGGGCGTATCTCGGTGGACGCTTGCGAAGAAGATGAAGTTGGTGCTGGATTCGTTTATCAGCTTTTCGTCTGTGCCGATACGGTTTATTGAGGTTTTGGGGGTAATATTTGCGATAGGTGCGGTGATTTGGGGGATTTTGCTGATAATCTTCAACATGACGGGCGTGATAGCCGTGGCGGGCTGGACAACGCTGATGATAGTGTTGCTGTTCTCATCTGGGGTTATTATGCTGACGTTGGGGATTATTGGGGAGTATATTTGGCGGATATTGGACGTGGCACAGAATAGGCCAGTTTATTTTGTGGAGGAGGATGAGGGATAGGTTTTGGGATTGAAAATAAAACCTCGCCCGCTGGTTGGCGGACGAGGTTGTGGGGTTAAGGGGCTAGGGATTTTTGTAAATCCTCTATCTCCTGGCGGGAAAGTTCGCTGTATTGCAGGATTTCGTCCGTCTCCTTGCCGCCTTTTAACATTGCGAGTACAGTTCGCTTTGCTTCTGCGAGTTGCCCTTCTTGCCGACCCTCTTGCCGACCCTCTTGTTGCCCCTCTTGCCATCGTTGCTCGTAATAAGCCGCCATATCCTCTTCAAACAACGCCCAAAAGCCCCTCTCTTTGAGGACTTTCGCTAATTGAGCGGCGTATTCTTCCGTGATAAACTTATCGGTAGCCGTGATAATGCCAGCTAGTATGAATTTCTTTTGCTCTTTGTCCTCTACCATTGCTAGGAGATCTAACGCTTGACCTATCATGTCGTCATCGCTATATTCCGTGTACAACATTGGGCAACCTCCTTTCTTGTTATACTGGGAGGGCTAGGGATTTTTGTAAATCCTCTATCTCCTGACGGGAAAGTTCGCTGTATTGCATTATTTCGTCCGTTTCCTTGCCGCCTTTTAACATTGCGAGTACAGTTCGCTTTGCTTCTGCGAGTTGTCCCTCTTGTTGCCCTTCTTGCCATCGTTGCTCGCCAAACGCAATCGCTCTTTCTTCAAAAAGCCGTCCTACTTTAGTCATAGTCAAAATCCTCTCTAACGCCTCGGCATCTGCACGGCTGATAAATTTATCCGTAGCCGTTAGAATACCCGCTATTATAAACTTTTGCTGCTCTTCGTCCTCTATCTGCTCCACGAGGTAAATCGCTTTCTTGATAAGGTCTTGTTTTTTATCATTACCAGGTTGAGTGAGCGGCCAGATAATAAGCCGCATAACGTCCTCGTCCGCCAGCCGCTGCCTTTGCTCTACTTTGGCTTGGAAGTCGGTATACATCCCGTCAGTATCAAAATTGGACAAGAACACTTGCTGTACCGTAATCCGCACCGCACCTAAATCATAGGTGTCCCTCGCCGTCAAAACATCGCCCGTGTAGATTACCGCAATAATAACATTCGTTACCTTAATCCCCTCGTCTGCCAGTATTTTAATCAACGCCAAAACGTACTGCAGGTATTTGAGGAAATTTTTGGAAGACAAAGTCGACTCGTACTCTTGCAAAAACAGCGAGTTGTCTTGTAGCAAAAATGCACCATCGCCCCGATATTCCACCGCAATCAGCGGGTAATCCGTGGGCAGCACTTGCTTTATTTTCGGCACATCTAAGCCGTACACGCTAAACGACTTGTCTTTGTAGTGTTGGGCTAGTGTCTTGGATATTATATCCTTGTTGGTATGTGCTATGGACATACATAACCACCTCTCTTGCTCTATTGTATCACAGGGGCGAGGGGTTGGCAAAATAAATTTTAGGAGGAACAGAATTGAAGATTACAAAATATGCAGAAAAATTTGAGCAGTGGCGTTGGAAAAATTGGGCGGCGGCGGGGTTTTCGTTTGTGCTGGTGCTGGCGTTTTTGGTGTTGGCGGACGTGCGGAATTTTAACAGCGATAGCGGGCTGTATTTTCGGCTCGCCAATGGCTTTTTCCACGAATCGTCTGAATGGGACGCTTACGGCTCGTTTAGATTACTGGCTTTTCCTTTGACCTTTCGGGGTATGTTGTTTCCGTTATTGTTGGCACCGTTTAATTGGCTGACACAAATGTTGGTTAATAATACTATGTATGGCTGGTGGCTGTTAGTGGCTAGTATGTCGGCGTTATTTTCGGTTAGTTTTCCTGTTTTGTTCAAAGGGCTTGGTCGGGTGCATTTGCTGCCGTTGCCCATAATTATCACGCTTGCAATATGGCATGGCATTTTTGCCAGACCATTTGCTGATATAGTGGCTGTGTTTCTGCTAGTGTACGCACTCGCCCTACTCCGCACGGCTTACGAAAAACTCGGGGGGGGGGGGGG
>WRKH01000232.1 GCA_009778175.1 Turicibacter sp. | reverse complement strand
ACGAGCGGGTCTGGGGGCGCGCCCCCAGCGGGGTCAAGGGGCAGAGCCCCTTGCGGGTCTGGGCAGAGCCCAGCGGGGTGTGGGGCAGAGCCCCACGAAGAGAGGGTTGTTTTATGAAATTGTTAAGTGCAATAGTTTTTTCTGCAAGGGGATATTGGTCGTATTTGGGGCTGGCTATCTTGGCAATAGCGGGTATGACTGCTAGTCAGCTGTATACCCCGCTTGTGGTGCGGAGATTGACCGATATGGCAGTAAATGGCGATCCAAGACTTGCGGAAGAAGCCCTTTTTATGGGGCTTACCTTGCTTCTTCTGTATCTGGCACAGGCGATATGCTCATATGGCCGTAGCTATCTAACGCACTTTGCCGCATGGCATTTTGTTGCGGATTTGCGCCTAAAGGTCTATGACAAATTGCAGAACTTGAGCATGAAATTCTACCACGATAAACAAACGGGTCAGCTCATGTCCCGTATTATCAACGACACAAATAATATCGAGGTGCTTATTGCCCACGCCGTCCCCGATGTTATCGTGAATGTAGTCATTTTAATCGGCGTGTCGGCAATCCTGTTTTGGATAAATCCCATGCTTGCAGTGCTTAGTCTGCTCTCAGTGCCGCTCCTGATTGCGTTGTCCATCGTATTTGCCAAAAAAGTGCTGCCGCTATTCCGCAAAGCACAGGTTATAATGGGCGAACTCAACGCCAATTTACAGGATAATTTGTCGGGAATGAAAGAAATACAGGCTTTCAACCGCCACGAAAAAGAATATGGCAAAGTATCCAACAGTGCCAGAGGACACGCAAATGCTATTCTGGGTGCTTTGAAATGGAGTGCCAGCTATGGCAGCTCTGTACAGTTTTTGAGCAATACGGGCGTTATTATTGTAATCGCCTATGGCGGATTGTTGGTCTCTTTGGGCACATTGCCAGTTGCGGATATTGTGGCATTTTTAATGTATTTGGCATTGTTTTTTCCACCAGTTACAGCCCTTGCACGGGTAAATGAAGATTTGCAGACTGCAATAGCGGGTGCGGAACGTGTTTTTGAGATTATGGAAGAGGATACGGACGTAAAAGAGGCGGAAAATCCCATAGTTTTAGACTCCGCAAAAGGGCGTTTACGCTTTGAAAATGTTGGCTTCCATTACATAGACGGGCAAGAAGTGCTGAAAAATATCTCGGTGGAGATACAACCAGGCGAAATTGTGGCATTGGTTGGGCCTACGGGTGTGGGGAAAACCACTTTTATAAGCCTAGTAAATCGATTTTATGACCCTGTAGATGGTGCTATTTATCTGGACGGCATCGATATAAAGGACTTGGAGCTTAAGAGCCTGCGGGAATCCATAAGCAACGTAATACAGGACGTGTTTTTGTTCAACGATAGCATCCACGAAAATATAGCATACGGTAGCCCTGGTGCGACAAAGGAGTCAGTCATTGAGGCGGCAAAAGTGGCACGGGCTCATGATTTTATTTGCGGTTTGGAGGCGGGCTATGATACGATAATAGGCGAGCGCGGCGTACGTTTGTCAGGCGGGCAAAAACAACGACTCTCCATCGCTCGAGCGGTGCTTAGGAATAAACCGATATTGATATTGGACGAAGCGACCGCCTCCGTGGACGTAGAAACGGAGCATTTAATCCAAGAGGCGATGGACGAGGTCATGGAAAACCGCACGACAATCATCATAGCACACCGACTTTCAACCATCAAAAAAGCCGATAAAATCATCGTACTCAACGAAGGAATAATCGAGGACATCGGCACACACGAGGAATTAACCGAAAGGGGCGGGCTATACGCACATCTCAACATGATAAACAGGAATGTGTAGCTGATTTTATGCGTGGGTTTGTGAAAAAAACAAATCGATTTACCAAATCGATTTGCAAAAAATTTGATTTTGTGCTACAATGTTTCAGTCGTTGTCGTTAAGGAGAGGAGGGGCAAATATGAATGACCATAATTCAGAACCGCTGTCATTGGGCGGTTGGATTGGAACCATACTGATTGGTTTAATCCCATGCGTTGGGATTGTTATGTATATTGTTTGGGCAGTTTCGGCAAATACGAACATCCATCGCAAAACGTACTCACAGGCCATGCTTATATTAATGGTGGCGGGCATCGTAATCGGCATTGTTGTAGGTCTGCTGTTCGGAGCCGCGCTGGCTGTTTTATTAGATGGCTTTTAGCTAGGCGTTTTTACATAGCCAGCTTGCCCCCAGGGGCGAAAACTTCCTCAATTCGATAGGTAGGGTTAGATTGGGGGAGTTTTTTTATTTTCGATTTTTTATACCCCGCTACCCCATTCAAATAAAAACCTCCGTAATCAGCCGATTACGGAGGTTTTACCTAAGCGCGAAACGAGATTCGAACTCGCGGCCCTCGCCTTGGCAAGGCGATGCTCTACCACTGAGCCATTCGCGCATATTTGCATTTTTCTACCTTCCACCCTTTACCCTTTCAGGTAATTTTGGTTTCAAGCGGGTAGAGGGAATCGAACCCTCACGACCAGCTTGGAAGGCTGGTGTTCTACCACTAAACTACACCCGCACAGCCATGTACTACCCATCGCCACATTCCGCTGTTCGCAATTTTGCCGTTCATAATTTTTCCACCCTGTAAACCAGTATATCACAGGGTTTTTTGTTTGTCAAGTGTTTTTTGAAAAAATTTTCGATTTTTTTGAAAAAATTTTTTTGCATAGCGATAAATCGCCAAAAATCAAGGTTTTAGCCCTCTGCTTTTTCAACCCTCTCCATGCTTCGGCTAGCCACAAATGGAATCCCAGTCCCACAAATATCTTCGACGACTATCTGCCCAACTTCCACGGGGGCGGCCAGCGAAATTTTGTCCAAAAGCAACATAGCCTTGCGGATTAAAGGCTTTGGTATGGGAGAGGCTGTCTTCACTGGAATCCGCCTGTATATGGCGTTTTCTATGCGAACGGTAGAGGTTATTACCCTAACGGGGTTCTTTAACTCGTTTTTGCCATACTCCACTCCTCGATTACACGCATGACCCGTTACTACAATCGTGTCTCCGACATCAACCTGCAAATGACAGCCCTTTGGGCAAACTATACATATCAACTTGGTCATCTGGTCTCCTCCGTACAGCTAATGGTAATATCCCCATTAGCTCGCTCCAAAATTTTCTTGGGTAAAAGTATACGCTCCATTTCGGCAGGTAGCATATGGGTACGTTTATACGAAACAATTTCAACCCCGCCGCTAGTTACCGATATGCGGCTTTGGGCAAAAACTCGATTAACTCGAAAGAAAACGGTCGTATTATTCGAAATTCTAGCCATATCCATCCGTTGCGGCACTGTGTACGAGACATTAGCCCCGTTAATCAATTTAAAAATATCGGATTTCTCTCGCCCCTGTGAAATTTCATGCACATAGGAAATAGCTGAAATTCCTGCTCGTTCCCCCTCCTGCGACACAAAATCGACCAAATCATGTACGTGTAACACATTTCCACAGGCGAATATCCCAGACGAAGAGGTTTCCATGCTCTCTGAAACGACTGGTCCGCCCGTTCGCATATCGAGTTCAATATTTGCCGTCTTGCTAAGCTCATTTTCGGGGATAAGCCCCACAGAAAGGAGTAAGGTATCACAATCAAAGACGACCTCCGAGCCCGCTATAGGGCGGCGGTTTTCGTCTACTCGACTCATTACAACTTGCTCAACCCGCTTTTCTCCTCGAATTTCCGTTATTGTGTGGGAAAGATAGAGCGGAATATCATAATCGTGCAGACATTGTACGATATTTCGTGTGAGTCCGCTGGAAAACGGCATAAGCTCCACACAGGCTAGAACTTTCGCTCCCTCTAATGTCATGCGACGTGCCATTATCAAACCAATATCGCCACTTCCCAGCACAACAACCCGTCTTCCAGGCATATAGCCCTCTATATTGACGTATCGCTGTGCAGTACCTGCTGTAAAAACCCCAGCTGGGCGTGTTCCCGATATTCCAATGGCACCTCTCGTTCGCTCCCGACAGCCCATGGATAGAACTATCGTATCGGCATAGAGGTTTGTATAGCCCACATTCTTACCGATGGTACATACCTTTATTCCCTCTGATTCTCTGGTTATCTCTAAAACCATTGTGTCCGTCATTATCTCTATCGGGCTATCCTCTAGCATACGAACAAAACGCTCGGCGTATTCTGGTCCCGTCAGCTCCTCCTTGAAATAATGCAGTCCAAAGCCGTTGTGGATACATTGGTTGAGTATTCCGCCCAATTCCTTGTCTCGCTCTATGATGAGAATTTTATCACTTTCCCTAAATTTTTCAGATTTCCAAGCCCCATAAGCGGCAGCAAGTCCAGCGGGGCCTCCGCCGACTATTATAATCGAGTATTTATCCATGTTCACTCCTTTTTTTGAATAATCGAGCATCTATCCATGTTCACTCCTCTTTTTGAATAATCGAGCATCTATCCATGTTATCCCCTTCTTGGCCAGTTTTTGTTTCGTGAAAAAGAAGCTCTGTTCCTGCCAAATCTTGCAAAATGTCCGTGGGCGAACAGCCGTAATAATCTGTCAGTATCTCCAACACCCGAGGGCTACAGAATCCTCCCTGACAGCGTCCAAAACCCGCCGATACCCGCCGTTTTACAGCATCGAGCGAGCGTGGCGGCACGGGCGAACGTAAAGCCCACAAAATATCCCCCTCCGTTATCGTTTCACAGCGGCAAATAATATGTGCATAGGATTTATCTTGCGATATGGCGGCGTTTTTTTCGGCATCAGATAATTCTTTGAAAAGGATGGCTTTTCGGCTGCCGTTGAATTTTGCCCTATGTTCTAGCCTAAGCCCTGCCTCTTGCAAAAGTTCAGCTGCCATAATGGCTATTGCGGGGGCTGCGGATAGCCCTGGCGAAACTATACCGCCGCAATCCACAAATTTTGGAACATCCGCCGCTGCCTCTATTATGAAATCGCCCCGATTTGTTTTGGCACGATTACCCGCAAAATTGCGTATATTAGAATAAAAATCCAGGTCAGGAACGGAGAGTTTGGCAGTTTTTGCCACTCGCTCCAATGCGGCAGCGGTATGCGACACATCGAAGAGTCCTTTTGGAGGGTCGTTGCTACTTGGTCCTACGATTATATTTCCGTGTACGGTGGGAGAGACCAGAACCCCTTTTCCGTGTTGGTTCGGGCATTGGAATATGGTATGCTTGAGTGTTTCGCCCTTATTCCTATCTAGCAGAAAATATTCGCCCTTGTCTGGAGTTATTTCATAACTTGGGCTTGCGACCATATTATGAATTTTATCGGCAAAAAGACCGCCCGCATTTAGTATATAGTTCGCTGTAATTTTCGTCTTGGGGGTGTTTATCTCAAAAACACCGCCCTTTTGCTTTATATCCAAAACCTCATGTTCCAGCAGGATAGTTGCACCGTTTTGCACAGCTACTTCTGCCAATGCAAGGGTATATTCCCATGGGCTTACAATCATGCTAGTCGGGGCATGGAGAGCCGCTCGCAAAGCTGGATTGAGATTGGGTTCAAGCGACAGGGTTTGCAATCTATCCAGTATTTTTAGGCCTTGCGTACCGTTTTTGGTGCCTCTATCATAGAGATTCCGCAATGTGATTTCATCTTCTTCGGTAAATGCAAGGACTAATGCTCCGCATTTTTTGTGGGCTACATCTAATTCTACCAGCAGATTTTGGGCAATTTGCGAGCCAGCAACATTTAGTTTTGCCATGAGTGTATCGGTTGGCGGATCGAAGCCAGCGTGGATTACTGCACTATTCGATTTTGTCGCACCACTTGCGGCAACATCATTTTCACGTTCCAACACGACTATTTTCAAATTATACTTGGACAGCTCATAGGCACACGCTGCCCCAACAACACCACAACCCACTATTGCCAAATCAAATTCCATCTCACAACCTCATTCCAAGTGATAAAACCTTGGGGCTCTGCCCCAAACCCCGCAAGGGGCGCGCCCCTTGACCCGCTCGTTTTTTATATAGTATTTTAACATATTATCTGGAATTTGGGTAGAGGTATTTTTAAATTTTTTTGTAAGGTGCGTTCCTATAGTATTAGGCGATGGTATGGTGTAGGGGCGGATAGAATCCGCCCGTGATCGTTTTTCGTGGGCGTTTTTCCGTGATTGAACAGACTTCTAAAATTTATGCTAAATTTTTTTCAAATAACTATTGACAAGGCAAATTTCGTCTAGTATAATGGTTTGTATGGTGTTGACACGAGTTTGACAGATGAATCACTAGCTCAGTTGGTAGAGCATCGGACTTTTAATCCGAGGGTCCCGGGTTCGAGCCCCGGGTGATTCATATCTTTCTAATAGCCGAATCCCCAATGTGCAGTCCAAGGTGTGCCCTGGCGGGATGCGGGGCAGAGCTCCACGGTTTTAGACAAGGAGATTCCTAAATGCTAACAAAAATCAAACAAAACGAGCAGATAATCGGCTATCTAAGCCGCAACAGATACGAAAACCTGAATATTTTGGGTTATTTGAACTACAACAAAAATGCCAATGTGTATCTTTATGATGAGAATGTCGAAAACGGCGTTTTTGTTTGCGATGAAAATTTCAGCGTATTTTATGCCAATGCTAACAATGAAGATTTTGCAAAGATTTTTTTGGAGCAGTTACCGAAAACCCCCAAACGCTTTAGCGGCGTACCTATGAAAACAGCCGAATTTTTAACCAAAAATAGGAAAGTGGAACGCCCTGTACCTTGTGGGGTCTATATCCTAAAAGAGGTTTCTGAAAAGCCCGCAAATTATACGATTGAGCCGCTAACCTTGGCGGATGCGGAAGTGGTCGATAGTTATTATACATATAGAAGCGAAAACAGCTTGGCGGATATGCGTGAAAATATCGAACTTTACGATAGTGCAGGTATTCGAGTAAACGGCGAGCTTGTTTCGTGGTGTCTTATCCATGCTCGAGACGGCTCGGCAGGCCCGATTTTTACCAAGCCAGAATATGAAAAACAAGGCATGGGGAAGGCCATTTCGTTATATTTGTTCGACAAATTGCTCAAAAAAAATATTACACCCTACATTCACATTGTGGAAAATAACCAAAAGGCAATCAGTCTCGCCCGCAGTCTCGGCTTTGAGCATATAACGGATTGTTTGTGGTTTACTATAGCTGTGTAAAATAATTTTTCGTTGCGGGTTGATTTTGTTTTTCCCGTGTTGTATAATGAAAATGTGGTAAATTAGTTTGGCGGTAGATTGGTTTTACCGATGATAAATTAGTTTGCCCGAGTGGCGGAATTGGTAGACGCCCGGGACTTAAAATCCCGTGAGGCTTGCCTCGTACCGGTTCAAGTCCGGTCTCGGGCATATTATTTTTTACATTATAAGACCGTGGGTATCTGATGTCCAGTGAACACCGTTTAGGCGTTTGCGAGCAGTCAGAGTCCCACGGTTTTAGGCAAGTTTATCGAAGATTAGGGTAGTGTCGCAAACAAGTTGAATTTTTTAAAAATGCGGGTCTGGGCGCGCCCCCAGCGGGGTGTGGGGCAGAGCCCCACGGTTTTAGGCAAGTTTATTGTGAAAATTAGATAGGGGGACAAATTGGTTGCGTTAATTTCAGATATACATGGTAATATCCACGCATTAGATGCTGTTTTGGCTGATATGCCAAAAGAAGTAGACGAGGTGTGGGTTTTGGGAGATATGGTCGGCGGATTGCCCTTTAATAATGAAGTTGTGGAAAAAATTGCCAATCTTCCCAAAGTTTCAGCTATTTTGGGTAATTGGGAAGAGAATATTTTGGCTGCCTTAAAAGACCCCAAACCCTGGCAAAGCCGACAATATGCAACAGGTATTTGGACTTTCGAGCATCTAAAACCCGAAAATTTGGAGTTTATAAAAAAGTTGCCCAGTATGTTATCGTTCGGCGACACGCTGCTCTATCACGGCAGTCCAGAATCTGCTACGGGGACTATTCTTAGCTATGAGGATGCTACAAACACCATTGCAAAGGCTGAGGAAACTAAAAAATTTCTTTTCGGAGGGCATACCCATAAATCACGGCTTTACAAGGTTGGCGATGTGCAGCTTGTCGGGGTAGGCTCTGTTGGATTATCGTTCGATGAAATCGTAGGCGTTGCTTGTTACGCCTTGTTTGATGGGAAAACAATAGCTTTTCGTCATGTGCCTTATGATATGGAAACGGCTCTTGCCCAATTTAGAAAAAGTGATTTGTGGGAATTTAGCCCGTATTTTTCGAAATCCTTTGCCGCTACTATGTTGACAGGCAAAAATTACACCATGGGGTTTGACAATTTTGTCGGGCTACTGCCCTTTGCTCACAATTACGCAAAGGAACATTCCAAAGATTCAAATAACGAGCTTTGGGAAGAGGGTGCAAAAATGTGGAAAATTGACGATTGGCTAGAGGAATTACTAAAATGATAGCAGCGGAGCTTATACTAGGGCATGATGAAAATGCACTTGAACAGGTTCGCAAGATACGGCATACTGTATTTTGCGAGGAGCAGGCTATTGCAAAATCTATTGAGCAAGATGGGCTCGATGCCTCTTCAATCCACGCTTTGGTAACAGTGAGCGGCGTGGCGGCGGCTACGGGACGTTTACTTATCACATTAGACGATTACATAATCGGGCGAGTTGCTGTTATGCCCCAATTCCGCAACAAAGGATTGGGCGATTTGGTGATGCGTTTACTTATTCGCACCGCTTTTGATATGGGGGCAGAGCATCAAACAGTACATTCTCAACTATCGGCACAGGGTTTTTATGAAAAGTTAAATTTTATACCTCAGGGTAAGCCGTACGAAGAGGCAGGAATCCCGCATATTACCATGGTACGCAAGGGCGACATATTCGGAAAATGTCAGTTTCCATAAGAAACAGGGAGCAGGGGGCAAGGAGTACAATCTGTGAAATTCCAAAAAATTAACGAAAAAATCTCATATGTGGCGATATTGGCTTTGTCAATTCTGTTCCTTATTGTGGGAAACCATGTTGCAACGGGCGATTTTACCCTTGTTGACGACACATACGAACCGTCCTATTACTCGGGCGTTGTTACCGAAATAATCCAACGCATCGAACAAAATGGCACTTTATGGTTTAACAACATTGAAATCTATTTTAACGTCCGCATTACTGACGGCGGGCGGCGCGGCGAGATTGTAACCGCTCAGCAAGGCTTGTCGGACACATTTGCCGTCAACGAGCGTGAAGTTTCCGTTGGAAATCGAGTGATTATCATACACGACGACCTAAACGACCGATTTTTCTTTGTCAACTATGTGCGGCTGAATTATATCCTTTGGTTGGGTGCGGTGTTTTTGGTGTTGGTCATTGTTTTTGGCAAAATGAAAGGTTTTAACGGGATTATTTCACTCGGATTTAGCTGTGTGGCGATTTTCTTGATTTTTGTGCCTGCGATTGTGGCAGGGCGGAATATCTATGCGACAACGATTTTGGTCAGTGTTTACGCCATTGTCTCAACACTGTTGCTTGTGATAGGGCTGAATCGGAAAGCGGCGGCGGCGATGGTGGGCTGTTTGGGCGGCGTGTTGTTGGCGGGTTTGTTAATGTTCGTGATGGACGGCTTGCTGGGCTTGACGGGTGCGATCAGCCACGAGGCGGCGGCGTTGCTTGCGTTGCCCACAGAGCAACCGCTAGATTTGCGGGCGATTATCTTTGCGGGGGTCATTTTCGGGGCAGTTGGGGCTATCATGGACGTTGCAATGTCGATTTCATCGGCTTTGTGGGAATTGCGAGTGGCGGGCGGCGTTTCCGATTTTAAGAGCCTTATGAAATCGGGAATGACTATCGGACAGGACACGCTCGGAACTATGCTGAACACCTTGATTTTGGCTTATATCGGGAGTTCATTGTCGATAATTTTGTTGATTGTTGCGACCACCGTTTCATATACGGAGCTGTTTAACATGGAGATGATTATTGTCGAGTTTTTGCGGGCTTTGGTGGGCAGTTTCGGAATGTTGTTGACGATTCCGCTGACTTCGGCGGTTTGCGGGTGGTTGTTTGAGGATTGGGAAGAAGCAGTCGTGGAAACCGAGGGGGTTAATGACGATTATTTTCGGATAATTCAAGAAAAGCAGTTGGCACGGTTAAAAAACTCGGAAAACGAGAAATTTGATTGAATTTTATGCGGGCGAGCGGATAATACTACTGTCATTAACTTAAAATTGCGGGCGAACAGAGTTCGCCCCTACGGGCGGTGGTGTAGGGGCGAACTCTGTTCGCCCGTCCGTCTCTATAAATCGTTAAAGTTGATGACATTAGGATAATACCCGCCCCTATCAA
>WRKH01000231.1 GCA_009778175.1 Turicibacter sp. | reverse complement strand
CCAGCCCCCAGTTGCTCCGCAAACGGCTAAACGGTGTCCACCGGACACCAGCCGCCCCCGCCACTTTGAAAAGTGGACAAACTTTAAATTTTTGATTTTAGAGTTTATGTATTGAGGGTTTTCGGTTTTTGGTATTTTTTGGTCTTTGATTGTTTTATTTTGACGTGGGCGGTTGGTTAGACCGTCCACGGTGTGAAACTTTTACTCTTCACTTTCTTCCTCTTCTGGTTCTTCCTCTTCTGGCTCATCGGGGAGTTCGGTTTCTTCCTCCTCTTCGATTGGCTCGTCTGTGTTATCTGTATCCTCGGGTTCTTCTATTTCGTCAGCATCGTCTGTCTCGTCCGTTTCGTCCCCCTCCTCCTCGGTTACGGGGATTTCTTCCGTTTCGTCAGGCTCTTCTGGGAGCTCTTCTGTAGGCTCTTCTTCCGATTCTTCTGTTTCGTCAGGCTCTTCCGCTGATTCTTCGTCTGTTTCTTCTGTCTCGTCCACTTCGTCTGATTCATCCGCTACTTCGCCCAAATCTGTTGAGAAAATTGCGAAAATACTGGAAAAAATCCAAGGTATTTGCGTATCAGGACTCATTCTTGCCAAAAACGGTAGGTGTCCATCTTCCCAAACCCAATTCAAATTTACTCCGCCGTTAAAAAATCCTGCCGCTTGCCAACTTGAACGCTCTGCCCAATGTTCGGCAGTTGTAAGCGTTCCGTTAAAGCCTAGGGGTATGCCCGAGATGATGCTTTCCAACGCAAAGGCATTTCCTGAAATGTTTCCAGAATTACCTGCAACCAAGCCCAATACAGCGGCTGGATGGGTTGCGGTAATGGAATTGTTTAATGCGACAACGCCGTCAAGTGTTCCTATACCTGTGCCTAGGATTCCGCCTGTGTGATCTGCTCCCGCTACGTTTGCCGTGGAATAACTATGCCGTATAATTCCGCCATTTGAGTTGCCCACGATACCGCCAGCGGCATGAGCCTCTGAGCGTATGTTGCCCTGCGAATATGTATTTTGGATTATTGCACCAACGGAATTTTCGCCAGCAATTCCGCCCACAAACCCTGATGTCGTGTGTAGGTTGCCGTCGAAGAAAGCAATTTCGACAACCCCGTTAGCACCTAGATTTGAGCCTACAATGCCACCCATCGAATTCGTGCCTGAAATGTTCCCGATAAACGCTACTCTGCTGATATAGCCCAAGTTTACATCGGTTATGCCGCCCGTAACCAGCGTTGCGTTCGTTATATCGCCTCTAACGGTAAGGTTTATCACTACTCCGCTTGGTCCAATGGCACTAAATAAGCCCTGATTGGACGAAAATCCCGATATAGTAAACCCGTTTCCGTTGAACATACCCTCGAAATTTTCACGTGTTGGATTGTCTCGTGTCCCCGAGGTTACGCCTATCCCCTGCCAGTCAACCCCAGCTGGTATGGCAATATCAGCATCCAATCTGAAATTTGTCAGAAACGAGCCACGATTATTAGCAACCCAAATCAAATGCCCAAACTCCGTCAATCTAAACGGGTTGCCTTGACTGCCGTCGCCCATTGGGATAGTCCCCATTACTGGCGGAGGGTCAGGTGTTTCGCCCTGATTAGACTGATTAGAATCTTCATGATGATATTCCGTATATTCCACTACTGGCGGCGGCGGATTAAGAATTTCGGGAATCGCTTCCAACATTTCCTCGTCTATAAAATCGCTGTTTTCAAGCAAGTATTCCTCGTTCTCCAAAATCGCCTCCAAAGTGAAAGCGTTCAGTTCGTTCAGGCGAATGGGTGTAACCAAAGTAACAACCTCGCCACGACGTTCACGGGTGGTCATTATCTGCCCCGCCTCGATTATTTCGCCGTCAATCTCGCCGCTGCCCGAGAGCATGGCAATGTAGCCCACATCATTAAGTACGCCCGTTGTGAACATCGTGCCGCGTACGGTCATCGCAACCGTACCCACACGAGAAACGATGGAATCTCCGTCAGCCTGCTCGGCGACCTGCACAAGGGCGTTGCCACGCTCCACAACAAGGCTCAATCGATTGCTTGCCTCTTCTATCAAAATACGGCTCGATGCTCCCATTCTCAAAATGGATTGCCTGTCCATTCGCAGGTAAATGGCACTATTTGAGCCAGTTACTAGGGTTTGACCGCTAGTTAAAGCTAGTCCATTGCGTGCCGTTACCCTGGTTCCATTTTCACGTATAACATTAGTCGTCCTGCCCTCCGTATTAAATACGGAAATGGTGCGTGCTACGTTGGCGTTAGCAAAAGCCATCTGCACGCCTGTGAGTACAATAATTGTACATAGTACGCCAATCCAAGTCTTTCTCGATTTTACAAATTTCAAAACAATCTCTCCTTTTTCTTAGACATACGCCAAATACGAGGTTTTTTCCTGGGCGATCTGGGTGGGTGCTCCGTGGCCTGGATATACTTTTGTCTCCTCGGGTAGGGTTAGCAGTTTGTCTTTTATGCTGGAAATAAGGGTACTGTGGTCTGACGTGGGTAAATCGGTACGCCCAATGTCGCCAAAAAACATGGTATCGCCCGTAAAGATAACCTCGTTTGCCTTATCGAAATAACATACACCGCCAGCCGTGTGGCCTGGTGTGTGTATGGCGGTGAGCTTTAGCCCACCAAAAGTTAAAATTTCGCCGTCTTTTACGATTTTGTCGGCTTTTTCCTTTACATCTGACCCTAAATTTAATGTAGGGTCGCCTAGCATTTTCTGCTCTATCTCATGGCAGTATGCGGGGGCATCCAGGAGCTTTCTAAGCCTGCCGAGCCCCAGTAAGTGGTCGTAATGACCATGTGTTAAGAGTATGGCGTGTACTTTGATGCCGTTCTGTTGCACATAGCTGTGCAAATCCGCTTCGTCCGCTTGGGTAGTTCCTGCATCTACTATTATACCATCTTTTGTCTCGTCATCAAAATATAAATAGATGTTTTGGGATGCGGGGTTGTTTTTGTAGGTTTTCAGATTCATGGGGGGTGTCCTTTCTAAAACTAAGGTTTTGGGTTCTATATAAATTATAACACATATTTTCGATTTTGTGGAAATTTTATTTTACAACTTGCAATTATCTTTATTATGTGCTAGATTTAGGTTGTGTCATTAACCCAAAAACCCCGACACACATTAAAAACTCAATAAAAAATGAGCGGGTCAAGGGGCGCGCCCCTTGCGGGGTCTGGGGCTGGCCCCAGCGGGGTGTGGGGCAGAGCCCCACGGTTTTAGGAGGTGATGTTATCAATATTTTGTTGGTCGATTCGGATAAGGAGAATATAAAGAATTTTCGTACGTATATACGTAGAGGGTTTTCGGAATTTAAAATAGTCGGCAACTTTACCGATCCGAAAAAGGATATTATACCCGTTATCAAAAGCTTAAAACCCGATTTACTCTTAGCCGATATAAAATTTTTTGGCGGCGTTCGATTTATGCGGTTTAAAGAGGTGCACGATGAATTTCCAAATGTTCGTTTTTTAGTGTACGGCACTTTTAATGATACCGAATATATGCGGCGAGCACGAGATTTTGGTGTGTTGGATTATATGTTTAGACCAGTCAAACCACCAGAACTTTCCCGTTGCCTCAAACTTGCACTAAGCTACCACCATAAGACTGATTTGGAACGTAGTGCGGTCAAAAAGCAGCAAGAGCGTAGCAATGACAATATGTCTCATTATGAGGGCTTTTTTTTGCGGGGGCTTGCCGAGGGGCATATAGTGGATAAAAATGAAATAGCACAAGGAATGTCCCATTTTAATATACAAATATCGCCTGGATTTACCGCTTTTTTGGTGCATATCGATCATTTTAGACAGATTGCATTAACGCTGACAGAGGGCGAAAAACATTTTTTGATTTATAAAATATTCCAAACGACGGTAGAGGCAATGGCGGGGCGAGAGGCACTAACCTTTATGACGGGATTCAATTCTGTGGCTGTGATTGCAGGCGGTTACTATGCGATTGAAGACTATGTTGGATTTTTAGACGGGCTAAAACAGGCGGTTTTTGAGAAATGTAACACTCGTGTATCTATCGGGCTGGGACGTACATATGATGATATTTGTAACATAAGCATCTCCTATAAAGAGGCGATGGCTGCGTTAATGTACAGGAATCGCATAGGCTATAATAGCGTAATCCCGCTAGAATTTGTTGAACCTGCAAATAAGATTACCTATAGATACCCCGTAGATCGAGAAGAACGGCTAATCTATATGGCGGTTGTGGGCGATTATGCCTATTGTCATCAGGTTTTGCTTGAGCTCTTCGATTCGCTTGCACAGAGCGGCCCGTTGCCAGAGGGGCTTTTGCCAAAGGTGCTTATGAATATCGTGATACGTATAAGCCGTTACATAAGTGAGCAAAATCTGCCTATTTCTGCACAAGTAACACGCCTTTTCCCCGCATCTGAAATTTTAGCAGTCAAAAATTTGGAAGAAGCGATGACCACTTTTGATAAGGCATTGCGGAATTTTTGTACCTATGTAAGGACTTACACCGAAGAGAAGCATCAGCGTTTATTTAGAACGGCAAAGCAGTATATGGACAGAAACTATAGGGAAAATTTTTCTACTGCAAAAATGGCAGTGAGTTTAGGCACAACGCCAGAGCATTTGAATAAGGTTTTTAAGGACAGGGAACGGATAGGGCTTTTCGATTATGTAATGCGTGTTCGCATGAACGAGGCACGGCGATTGCTTAGGGAGACCGATATGCCCGAGGAGGAAATTTGTGTGGGGATAGGATTTGAAGATGTACGCTATTTTCAGTCCATGTTCAAACAGTACGAAAATAAAACCCCGTCAGCATACCGTGAAGAATTACTAGCGGCAGCAATGGCGGAGTCCGAAGCCGAACAGAACGATACTAATCAATAGCTATAACCAAACTTCCGAACATTTACAATTAATCAACGACTATAACCAAACTTCCAAACATTTACAATTAATCAATGGCTATAACCAAACTTCCGAACATTTTAGATACCGTTTGCAAGGGCATAAGCAAGGTTATAAGCCAATTAAACGCCTTTGTAAAGCGTATCTTTTTACCGTTTTCTAGTGCAATCAGCCTGACCAGGTCGCAGGTGCTTATAGGGCTGTCATCTTTAGGAAAATACAGCCCTCCGCCGCCGTCTTTTATTAAATCGTCGATGAATCTGCACAGGGTGTCTATATGTAACAGGCTACGAACATTCTTATAATCTGGAAATATTGGGATAATTTTTACCAATCGCTCCAGTCGCCTATAGTTGCCAGGTGCAGCCTTTCCGTACACCATTGGCAACCGAAGAATAGCCACCTTAAAATTATCATCTGCCAACTTCTCAAGGGACAGTTCAGCCGATATTTTGCTAGCGGCATAATGGTTTGCGGGGGATATGGGGCTTTTTGCCGAGATTACACCGTTTGTAATGCCGTATACGCTTATGCTAGATAGAAATATAAATTGTTTTACCCCCGCAGCCTTGCATTTTTGTGCCGTTTCCACAGCCAAATCGGTGTTGATTCTATAATATTCAGCCTCGGTCGCTCTTTTATGGGCAATACCCACTGTGTGTATAACCGCATCGTAGCCAGCGAACGAAAGGGTTTGGT
Source organism: Turicibacter sp. (assembly GCA_009778175.1). Lineage (GTDB taxonomy): Bacteria > Bacillota > Clostridia > Lachnospirales > WQUN01 > WRKH01. Next base: position 4,662 of record WRKH01000231.1, on the reverse strand, counting down.
TGTTTCGCAGACTGGCAGTTACGGCGTTTTTGTTATGGCTGGCAAGGGATTTTGCGATATATCCGTTGATGCCAGTTATTAAAATTTTCATCTTGTTTTAAGTCGAAAAATATTCAGTATATTTGCCAGCGATAAGAGCCGCACATTCCTCGCAAATATCAGAAGAGTTTACAACGATACAGTTTTTGAATTTACCGCAGATTATGCAAAGCGGCTCCGAACGTCTTTCGGTTCGTCTTATGACAACCTTATTGTAATCGGAGTTGTGTAGCGTAACTATGTCGCCTATGCCCCAACCGTTTTTTATTTGCATTTCACGTGGTATTGAAATTCTGCCAGCCTCATCTATTCGGCGCGAAATCAAACTTTCTTCGTAATTATTCACAGCACAACAACTCCTTATAAATTTTTTGAATGGTGTAAAAAACAGCTCGAGCTACAATGGAAAAACTCAAGCTGTTTTTTGATAACATATGGGTCCTCGGGGACTCGAACCCAGGACCGACCGGTTATGAGCCGGTAGCTCTAACCAACTGAGCTAAGGACCCGCATACCACCTATAACAAACATTATAACACGTTTTCCATCTTTGTCAACACTTTTTTGAAAAAATTTTTCAAAACCGTGGGGCTCTGCCCCACACCCCGCCAGAGCGCGCTCTGGACTGCACATTTTTTGGATTTTTATTTAGGCTAAGTTTTAATATTTTAACTCGCTATAACTTTCGGATGCCACTTGCAAAATTCCAACGGCTCTGTTATAATTTACAAGTTGAATTTAAAAAAATGCGAGTCTGGGGGCGTGCCCAGCAGGATGTGGGGGCATCTGGTGTCCAGTGGACACCGTTTAGGTGTTTGCGGAGCAACCAGAGTCCCACGGTTTTAAGAGAAAGGGGTAAATTATGACAGATACTACAGTAGGACAGGTAAAAATAGCGGACGATGTGATATTGCAAATAGCAAGTGCTGCCGTTTTAGAGACGGAAGGGGTTGCAAATATATCGGGGACGCTCTCCAATGTTGCAGGTAAACTAAGGGGCAAAAAAGGCAAAAAAGGCGTGTCGCTTCGTATGGAGAACGATATTGCCAAGGTTTCAGTAGACGTTATCGTAACAAGCGGCGTGAAAATACAAGAAGTGGCACGTAACGTACAACAAAGGGTCAAGACTGCAATAGAGACCATGACGGGACTTAATTCTGTGGAGGTTCGCGTTAATATCATCGGGTTGGTGGCGTGAGCAGACGTACCGCACGGCAGCACTCTTTCAACTTGGTTTTTCAAATACCTTTTCATACCGATTGGGATGAGGCAGAGTTGCAGAATGTAACCGCCAACTATTTTGAAAACCTGCCCGATTTATTCGGGCTTATTCAGGGGGTTAGCGTAACCGATACGGATAGGGCTTTTATAGAACACGAAATAACCGGCGTTTTTAATAATTTGGTGTCCATCGACAATCTGCTAAGTAAACGCTTGAGAAACTGGCGGCTCGATCGTATATCCAAGATTGATCTAGCACTCTTACGACTTGCTGTCTACGAAATTGAATTTTTCGAGGATATATCGCCTGGCACTGCCATTAGTGAAGCTATACGACTGGCAAAATCCTACGGTGCTGCCGAAGCACCAAAGTTTATAAACGGTTTACTGGGAAAGGTTGCACGAGATGGATGAGGGGATAGCGAGCGGCACAAAAAGCTACACGGTAACACAGGTTAATAACTACATAAAAGGGCTGCTTGAGGATGATATTTTGCTTGGAAACCTCCATGTTGAGGGCGAAATATCCAACTTTAAGGGGCATGGCTCGGGGCATCTATACTTTACTTTGAAGGACGCAAAGGCGGCTTTTAATTGTGTGATGTTTGCAAGCTTTGCTCGCAGCTTGAAATTTGAGCCTACAAACGGAGCCAAAGTTGTTGTGCGTGGGAATATTTCTCTGTACGAAAAGACGGGGCAATATCAGCTTTATGCCACAAACATAAAACCGCTCGGGGTCGGGGATTTGGCGGCCGCATTTGCTACGCTCCATGCAAACTTACAAAGAGAGGGACTTTTTGACAGTTCCCGCAAAAAGCAGATTCCCGAAAGTTTTGAATGTGTCGCCCTTGTTACAAGCCCTACTGGGGCGGCGATACAGGATATGGTATCGGTAATAAAAAAGCGTAACCCAGGCGTGAAGATTGTGATTTTCCCGACCCTTGTGCAAGGCGTAACGGCGGCGGCAGATATTGCCCGAGCCATCGGTGAAGTCAATGAATGGGGAAAAGCTGATATAATCATCGTTGGCAGGGGCGGGGGTTCAATGGAGGATTTGTGGGCTTTTAATGAAGAAGAGGTGGCTAGAGCCATATTTGCATCACAAATCCCCGTTGTATCCGCCGTAGGGCATGAAACGGATTTTACGATAGCGGACTTTGTTGCTGATTTACGTACGCCTACCCCCACCGCTGCAGCCACCCTTGTACCTGATATTTCCAGTATGTTTTTAGCCTACGAAGCCTTGGCAAAGCGTTTGGATTTGACGATGTCAAGACGGTTGGACGATGCACATACCAAATTTATGCTCGCCTCACAGCTTTTGGAATCGCTGTCTCCCTATGCCATTTGGGAGCGGGGTTATTCATTGCTAACAAAAAACGCAAAAAAATTACAATCCGTGGCGGAGCTATCGGCTGGCGAGACGATAGAAATCTATATGCGAGACGGAAAAGTATCGGCAAAAATTTTGGAGATAGAAAAAAATGACATTTGAAGCAGCTCTATCAAAATTGGAGAAAACCATTGAAAATCTGGAGAATGAGGATTTGGAGCAGACTATTGCACTCTACAAGGAGGGCGTGGAATTATCGAAATATTGCGATTCGATATTGAAACGTATAAACGCCGATATAGTCCTGTTACGTAAGGAAGGCAGCGGATTTAGGGAAGAAATTTATGGACAAGAATATTAAACGAACGATAGACGAACGCATGATGGCATTAGTGGATAAATGTGCTAATCCCGATCTTAAAGAGGCTATGCTGTATAGCATATTAGCGGGAGGCAAGCGGATTCGCCCCGCTCTATTGCTAGGCGTGTGCGAAACGATAATTGGGCGCTATTCTAGCTGTGCCTTGGATTTTGCCTGTGCATTGGAGATGATACATACCTATTCCTTGATACACGACGATTTGCCCGCAATGGATAACGATGATTTTCGGCGCGGGATGCCAACAAACCACAAACAATTTGGCGAGGCGATGGCGATACTTGCGGGCGATGCACTATTAAATCGAGCATTTGAAACCATGGCGGATGTTTGTTTCGATGAGCCTACTCTACAAAATATCCGAGCGATGCAGATAATCACCGCCGCCGCTGGGGATAATGGAATGATTTCGGGGCAGGTTAAGGATATTCTTTTGACCACGAAAAGGATTAATCTAAAGACGTTGCTGGATATACACCGACAAAAGACGGGTGCGATGTTTGCGGCAGCGTTTGAGGCTGGGGCAGTATTGGGCGGGGCAAACGAGCATCACACTGCACAGTTGCGAGATTTGGGCTATAAATTGGGGTTGGCGTTCCAGATGCTGGACGATTTATTAGATGTTGTATCGACCGAGCAAGAATTGGGCAAGCCTATAAACAGCGATATTTCAAACGATAAGGACACTTATGTTACAATATGCGGCATAGATCAGACCCATCGGGATTACAAAAAAATAGCGAAAGAGATTTTTGCCATGCTCGAAAAATTGCCAAAAAACAGGGAATTTGCGGCACAGAGCAAGAATTTTCAAGAACTTATCGAACAGACTTTGAATCGGGGGAACTAAACGGAAAATGACCAGCCTAATTCTAGCAATATCGGGTGCGAGCGGTAGCCCGTACTCTCTGCGTTTTTTGGAAACGCTTGCCGATACTGAAATATTTACACATATATTGCCCAGTGCCGTGGGTGCTGAGGTTTTCGAGTATGAAACGGGCAAAAACATTACCGATATTGCCAAAAAATCGGCGAATTTTAAGCTAGAGAGATATGACGATTTTTTTTCAACCATTGCGAGCGGCTCGAATTTTGCCGATGCAATGGTCATATTACCTGCTTCCATGTCAACGATAGGGCATATTGCAAACGGCATATCTGCTAATTTACTGCATCGGGCTGCTGCCGTTTGTTTGAAGGAACGCCGCAAGCTAGTTATCGCATTTCGAGAAGCTCCTTTGACTAGCATAGATTTGGAAAATATGCTGAAACTATCACAGGCGGGAGCTATGATTTTGCCGCTAGCACCAGGATTTTACCACAGGCCAACAAATCTTGACGACATTATAAATTTCACGGTTGGCAAAATTCTTGACTGCTTACAAATCAAAAACAATCTGACAAGGCGTTGGAACAAAGATTAAGACCGTGGGGCTCTGCCCCACACCTGGCACAAGACCGTCTTGCCGCTGGGGGCACGCCCCTTGACCCGCTCGTTCGTTTTACTTGGCTCTCGGCTAATTGTGAAAAATTTTCGATTTTTTGTGGTTGGGTTGTTGGCTAGGGCGGATTTTGGGCGAAGTGGTGTGGATTTTAGGGGTGTTGCGGTTGGATTAAAGCGAGGTAAAAAATTGCATAACAAAAATTTAAAGTTTGTCCACTTTTCAAAGTGGCGGGGTGTGGGGCAGAG
>WRKH01000230.1 GCA_009778175.1 Turicibacter sp. | reverse complement strand
TATCAATTAGTGCCAAGATGTAATGCAAATACTTGATAAAATTCGCAAAGTTGAATGAGGATTCGTACTCCGTCAAGAGTAGCGAATCGTCTTCCAACAGAAACGCACCATCGCCACGGTATTCTACCGCCATTACAGGGTAGTCCGTGGGTAGCATCTGCTTTATTTTCGGCAAGTCTAAGCCGTAGACGTTTAGGGATTTATCCTTGTAATGCTGGCTTAGTGCCTTTGATAGTATATCCTTGTTCGTGTGGGATATGGACATTTCTTAGCCACCTTTCTTGTTTATTATACAGGATAATCAGGCGGTTGGCAAGAGAAATAACTTTATAAAAGGAGAAAAATATGAGACCACTAATAGTTTACGGAGCAGGGTTGAATCTCGATAGTGCCGTTAAGACGTTTTTGGAACAGGGGCGGACACTAGCCTGCATAGTTGACGGCGATGTGAAAAAGCATGGGTTAGTCAAACTATGGGGGGAAGTATCTCTCGAGATACTGAGTTTGGAGACTGCAGTCGCTAGATTTGACAGCCCTGACTTTTATATAACGCCAAACCCACCTGTTAAATTTGAAATAATGGATAAGTTGCAGGAGTTCGGGGTTTTAAAGGAGCAAATTCTAAATTTTGAGCCGTATGAAAAAATATATAATTGCTATGAATTAAACAACAATCTAACGCTTGATAAAAGAGATGTACGATTTTGTTGTGTTGAACATATTACGAATATCCCCAAAATACCTTTATCTGATAATACAACCAATGAAGATTTGTGGAAAAAGACCATTGCTATACGTCAAGAAGCTATCAAAAACATACGAAACTATGGGAAAGACAGAGATTTTTGTAAAAATTGTTATAGAGCGGAAGAAAAATACATCTGTGCTGATAAAACTAAAACAAAGATTGAAACATTAAACGTAATCGTGGGTTTTGTCTGCCAATATAACTGCTGTTATTGTGTACATGAACATCAACCGCTACAAGAACGCTTGAATTATACTAAAAGAGCGCTCAACTTTGCCAATTACCTATATGAAAATGGAATACTTGATGGAACTACCAATGTTGCCATAGTAAATGGAGAAATATCCATTAATCCTATGATAAAAGAAATTTTGGCTACATTTTGTCAAAGCAACTTGCAAATTCTCACAAATGGGGCAGTATACAGCACGGAAATAGAAGATGTTTTGAAAAAAGGTAGGACAACCTTAAACATCTCGTTAGATGCGGGCACACAAGAAACATTTAGATATATAAAAAACAAAAATGGAGTGGCAAATTTTGACGTTGTTTGCGATAATATAAGACGTTATGCAAGTTACGGTCCCGTCCAATTAAAATATATCCTTCTGTTAGGCAAAAATGACAATTTAGGCGACATTGAAGGGTTTTTGAATTTTGCAAGTCAAATCAAAGCTGATAATATAATCTTATCACGAGACTCCTTTAATTTAGCTGATTTAGAATCTGATATTGAGAAAACATTGCAAATTATAAGATATTTTCGCAAAGGTGCAATTGAAAGAAGTTTGCGTTTTTGCGGTAGCCATCATATGGTTATTGGCAAGTACGGTGAACGCATTGCCCATGCCCTAAACGGCATGGAAGAGTAAGGCAAAAGATAAAAAGGAGGCTGACCATGCAAGCAACAGTAAGTATAGTAACCACATGCTACAACAAGGAAAAGGATATAGCCAATATGTTCGATTCCGTGATAGCCCAAAAATGGGATAATATCCAGGTCATACTCGTAAATGACGGTAGCACCGACAAAACGGGCGACATCATCAAAGGCTACGAGTCCAAATTTACGGCACGAGGCTATGAGGTTATAATCATAGAGCAGGAAAATAAAGGCGTAGAATTTGCTACACTGGTTGGCTTAAAAAGAGCTACAGGGGATTTTATATGTTTTCCTGATTGCGACGATGAACTAGATCCCGAATTTGTCTCCCTTCAAGCTGAATTTTTAAGCAGTAACAGAAATTATAAAATTACAGCTTGTGATGGTCTTGATATTTGCGGAAATAGCAAAACATATAGAACCATATTTCCGTACTTGGTCGGCAACGAACCCATTTTAATACTGGAAGATTATATACTATGGAAAATTACGTCTTCACATGCTTTTTACATGATAGCTAACTCGTATCTAAAGGAGTGCCGAGTGGAAGAATTTTATTATAGCAAAAGATTTGGAAATCAAGAGCAACAGATTATGATTCCACTAGTTGCTAAAAATCCATTATGCAAATATTTTCGTAAACCTTTATATAAAAGAATACGTAATCTTAATGATTTAGAAAATCATCAGTCGCATAGGAACGCTAAAAATTATTCCACTTTGGTAGAATTTTTTACAGAATTTTATAATTGTCAGCAGGAAACTATCAATAAACTTGATATTGATAACAAAAATGAGCTTTTACAACTATCCAATTTATCTAAATGGCTTACAATCCTTAAATATACTGAAAGATATAAAGATGTCGATAATTTGAGGCGTGAAATATTTAAGCAATTATTCGATGAAGTAAACAACTACCTTGACATACCAATATCCTACCAAACTGTGTCTAAACATTCTGCTTTATTCTATCAAGCCGTAAATAATAATGTTATCGGAATAGAACAAAAGCATTTTGCGACCAATAATAGGCGTATTATAGCCTGGGGAGCATTGGGCGGAAACGCTAAAAATATTTTGCCATACTGCAAAGGCACAAATATTGAACCTACGGAATTATGGGATATGAACGGCGATGATGTTAGCGTAAAAAAACCAAATGTCGATCTTTTGCAGCAAAACGATATTGTTTTAATATTGCCTACCTCAAACAAAGAAATAATCGAACTCTTGCAAAAATCAAAGGTTAAAGACTACATGACGTACGAAGAGGTTTGTCATATTACCGCACTTAAAAAATTCCCAGAATTACGGGAAAAACTGAAAATAGGAGGAATAAAATGACACTAGCAAAATTAGTAATACAGGCAAAAATGGAAAATCGGAAGATGGTTTTTTGGGGCGTTAGCAAGTATGCCCTTCGCCTTGCCATGAAAATTTCATTTTTTGAAAACTATTGCGATTACTGTGTCGATAGCGACGAGAAGAAGAACGGTGTAAATTTGCAAGGTTTTCCGCCTATCTACGCTCCGACCAAGTTGCTTGAAGAAGACAAAAATACATATGTAGTTGTGCTTACTTTTGTTGAAAAGTCTGTAAAAGCTATTTCAAAGCAACTTTTTGAGTGGGGTTTTAGCAATGTATATGCTGATTTGACCTCTATACATTCTGGCGACAATGCGTTTGAAAAAATAACGCTAGAAAGATTGGAGAGCAAAAAGGCAATGCCCACGCTTTCTCACAGAGTTGACGTTTTGGAAAAACTTGGCATCTCCAAAATAAAATCGTTGTTTCACGATGAATACTCAAAAACGCTATTGGACATGATTGTCGAAAAATACAAGTCCATACCAAAGTACGGTGCAGATTTTTCCGATATACACACTCCAAATCATTTTTTTAACGATATTTTGGCAGATGTTATGACTGACAATGAGGTGTATGTGGATTGCGGCGTTTTCGACACATGGACGATAATGACCTTTATTCTGTGGGTAAAAAACAAATACAAGGCCATTTATGGATTCGAGCCAGAGTTGTACAGCTTTAACAATTTGCAAAACTGGCTAGAAGATATACCGCATTGCACAATAATAAATAAGGGGCTTTCCGATGTTATAGGGACCTCGAATTTTGAGGCTTTGTCTTCAGTGTCATCCAAAATGAAAGATTCAGGAGCTTCGCAAATAAAAACAACAACGCTAGATACTTTCTTTGCAGATAAAGAGCCGCCTACTTTTATCAAAATGAACATTGAAGGTGCGGAATATAAGGCATTATTGGGGGCTGAAAGAATAATTAAAACATATAAGCCTAAATTGGCAATATGTGTTTATCACGAAGATGACGATTTGTACACGATACCGCATATTATAAAAGAATTTGTGCCGGAGTATAAACTGTATTTGCGACACCATTCCAAATACTCAAATTGGGAGCAGGTAGTTTACGCAAAATTATAATTTTTAGCTTAAAATAGCTTAGAACAGGAGATTTATAATGACACTTACAAAATTATTGATAAATGCAAAATTGGAGGAACAGAAGGTGGTATTTTGGGGATTTGCACTAAATGCACAGATTTCCATATTCAAAAACCCTAGGTTAAATGCACCTTGCTCTTATTTTGTAGATAACAATGCAAAAAAACAAAATAACGGAATAGGGACTGACTATGGGATTCCAGCGATTTACGGTCCTGAAAAACTGCTTGAAGAAGACAAAAATACTTACATAATGATAACGCTTCAAACCTATCGTCATATAATCAGCATAACCAACCAACTTCTTGACATGGGTTTTAGTAATATATATGCTCACACGGAGCAGTATGTTTATCCCTATGACGATTACGAGCTTGCTCTTATGACCCCTCAAAAATTAAAAGAGTTGGAGAACTATACACCACAAGACGATTATTCGCTTGTAAATAGATTTGAAGCACTTGATAGATTTGGAGTATCCAAAATAAGGTCTTTATTCCATGATGAATATTCAAAGGCGCTGTTAGATAAAATTGTCGAGAAATACAGAGTTGGCAACAGATTACAATCAGCTTTTTCAGATATATGCGAAAAATCTACACATTATTTCGACGAGGTTTTAATAGATGTCATGCACGACAATGAAGTATTTGTCAATGCTGGCGTGTTTGACAATGAAACAACCATAGATTTTATTGTTTACGTTAAAAATAAGTACAAGGCTATCTATGGTTTCGAGCCTGACCAAATTTGTTTTGCAGAATTAAAGCATCGTCTACGTGATATACCTAAATTAAATTTGATAAATAGTGGTTTATCAGATTCTACTGGTACTGCGGTATTTTTTGGAGGAGGTTTGTCAAATTCTAAAATGGAAGATTCGCCTTTTGAAACAAATATGAAAGTTCTAACAGATAGTTCGTATTCCATTCAGACTACAACAATAGACGAATTTTTCGCCGATAAAGAACCACCAACTTTTATCAAGATGGACATTGAGGGTGCGGAATACAAGGCACTCTTGGGGGCCGAAAAGATAATTAAAACATATAAGCCAAAACTTGCCATATCTGCGTATCATGCGGCGGACGATTTAGCAAAATTGCCGTATTTAATCAAGGAATTTGTGCCTGAATATAAGTTGTATTTAAGGCATTATAGTAATTCGTACAAAGAAACGGTACTTTACGCAAAAATATAGTGCAAAGAGAGGAGGCTGTATAATGAAAATACTAATGCAAACTCAACAGTTGTTGTCATTATTTAGACCTGCATTTGCGATTGAGGGCTACGGTTACATAAATCCTTGGACTACGAATCTGCTTAATAATTTGGATGCTACAAAAAATGCACTTGAAATAGGCTTTGTACTCCCCATATGGGACAAAGAACGTCTAAACGATGGGATTTTTCAGGGATACAAATATTATAGTTTTTGGGCTGTGCCTGAATTGAGAGTTGACTTCGATATAACAAACTCAAAATGTATGGATGAAATCGAGATTTTAACACAACGTCTGCAAGAGGTGCTAAACGATTTTCGTCCGGATATTGTACATATTTGGGGTTTTGAAATTCCGTTTTCATATGCAATGTTGTTGGCCTGTGAAAGGCTGTCGATTGGTCATAAGGTTATCTCAGACATTCAAGGGTTAGTCTTTACTTGGCGAAATGCTGTAAATTCTTTATCCAATTCTGTTGAATTAAACGAGATGCTTGTGTCGGATTTGCGGCATGAATCAAATAAATATTTTAATTTTGGCGAGTTGGACAAGAAATATATAAAACAAGCCAAAATTTTTATAGGCCGCACCGAATATGACAGGGCATACATAAAATTACTGAATCCAAAAGCACATTATTACAAGGTAAACAGGATTTTAAGGGATGATTTTTATGCAACTGCTGGCAAATGGCGTTTGGATAATTGCGTTCGGCACTCTATTTTTCTTTCGCAGGGGCATTATCCGCTAAAAGGTCTACATTTTTTGTTGGAGGCACTGCCATACCTAGTTGAATATTTCCCCAATATAAAATTATCCGTTGGGGGCTATAAATTAAAAACTGCTTATGGGGAATATATCGAAAAATTGATTGAAGAGTTGAAATTACAGGATAGGGTAAATTTTTTGGGTAGGCTAGATGAAAAAGAGATGATAGCCGCCTACCTAACAGCCCACATCTCCGTATGCCCATCCATAATGGAAAACAACGCAAACAGCCTAGTAGAAGCAAAAATGCTCGGCGTGCCTGTGGTAGCCTCCTATGTAGGCGGCATCCCCAGCATAATAACCCACGGAATAGACGGCTTTTTATACCAACATGACGCACCGTATATGCTGGCGCATTATATCAAAACGATTTTCGAGGACGACGAACTGGCATTAAACCTATCCAAAAACGGCACGAAAAACGCCCTCGAAATGGCGGACAAAGATCAAATTATCAAGAATATGCTAGAAATATACGAAACCATATTTAACGAGAATGGGAGTTAGGTAGGAGTTAATATGAATTTATATGAAAAAATCGCCAAAAAACAGGAAAAAATCGCAATCGTAGGGCTTGGCTACGTTGGGCTGCCGCTTGCCGTGGCTTTCGACAAACAGGCGGCTGTAATCGGCTATGACCAAAATCCCAACAAAATCGCATTATACAAAAGCGGCGTAGATCCCACAAAGGAAGTCGGCGACCAAGCCGTCCAGGACTCGACAATAGAATTTACGGCGGATGCGGCTACGCTAAATCAAGCCAAATTCTACATTGTAGCCGTGCCAACGCCGATAAATTTGGACAAAACGCCGAATTTGAACGTCTTGCTCGCCGCCACCGCCACAACAGGCAAATTTTTGCAAAAAGGCTCGGTTGTAGTCTTTGAGTCCACCGTTTACCCTGGCACGACGGAGGAGATTTGTGTCCCCATTTTGGAACGAGAATCGGGGCTTGTGTGCGGCGTGGATTTTGCGGTTGCGTATTCGCCCGAACGGATAAATCCAGGCGACACGGAACACCGTCTGCACAACATTGTAAAAGTCGTGGCTGGCATGGACGAACCCACCACCGACCTTGTCGCACGCATTTACGACCTAATAATCACGGCTGGAACGTACAGGGCGGAAAACATAAAAACAGCCGAGGCAGCCAAAATCATTGAAAACACGCAACGAGACATAAATATTGCGTTTATGAACGAGCTTTCGATGATATTTCACAGACTTGACATCGACACGCAATCCGTCTTGCGAGCGGCGGAGACCAAGTGGAATTTTTTGAAATTTTATCCTGGGCTTGTGGGTGGGCATTGTATCGGCGTGGACCCGTTTTATCTGTCGTACAAGGCGGAGCGAGTGGGCTATTATCCGCAAATGATTTTAAGCGGACGGAAAATCAACGATTCCATGGGAAAATACGTAGCGGAACAGACGATAAAGTTGCTTATAAAGCACGACAAGCCTGTAAAAGGGGCGAAAGTGGCTATTTTCGGCGTTACGTTCAAGGAAAACTGCCCTGATGTACGCAATACGAAAATCGTGGATATTATCGCAGAATTGCAGGAATACGGCGTTTCTGTAATGGTGGTCGATCCGCAGGCGGACAGTGCAGAATGGTTGGAAGAATCGCCGTTGCCGCTTGTTGACATTGTCGAGGTGTGCGATTTGGATGTGGCTATCTTTGCGGTGGCACATACGGAGTTTAGGCGGCTGGATTTTGCGGCGGTGTCGCAATTATTCCGCACAGACGACAAACTGCCTATATTGGTCGATGTAAAAGGGATTTTCGACAGGGGAGCAGCGGTTGACAATGGATTTTTATATTGGAGGTTATAATGCACGGAACATTTTTGGTTACAGGAGCGGCTGGATTTATTGGCAGCAACTTAGTGGAGGAATTGCTAAATTTGGGGGCAAAAGTCATCGGACTTGACAATCTTTCCAACGGCAGAATGTCGAATATTGCGGACTTTTTGGCAAATGGCAATTTTCAGTTTGTCGAGGGCGATATTAGGGATTTTGAGCTGTGCAGAAAATTGTGCGAGGGCGTGGATTTCGTCTTGCACCAGGCGGCACTCGGCTCTGTGCCACGTTCCATGGCGTATCCGCTTATTTACGAGGACAACAACATAAAAGGCACGGCAAATATGCTAGAAGCGGCACGATTAGCGGAAGTCAAGCGGTTTGTGTATGCGTCGTCATCGTCGGTATACGGCGATTCGGCTGCGTTGCCCAAAAAAGAGGGCGAAGAGGGGCGACCGCTCTCGCCTTACGCCTTGACCAAGAAAATCAATGAGGAATACGCCGATTTATACTGGCGAGTGTATGGTTTGCCATGTATAGGGCTTCGATATTTCAATGTTTTCGGCAAAAACCAAAATCCCGATTCCGAATATGCGGCGGTTATCCCCAAATTTATAAAGCTGTTGCGAGAGGGCAAGCGGGTTGACATTTACGGCAACGGCGAGCAATTTAGGGATTTTACGTATATCACGAATGTGGTACAGGCGAATATAAAGGCTTGTCAAGCGGATTTGTCGGCTTGCGGACGTGCGTATAATATAGCCGTGGGGGAAAGTCATTCGGTCAATAAAATTTACAGCACGTTAGCCGCCGCATTAAAATCCAACCTAACGCCCAATTATCTGGATAGGCGAGCTGGGGATATTGAGTTTAGTTTGGCGGATGTTTCGGCGGCTGTGGAGGGAATTGGGTATAGTCCGACAATGGGTTTTGAGGCTGGGATAAAGGGTTTGTTGAATGTGAAGTAGAGGGATATTTATGAGAACGTGGGCTATGTATGGAAATAGGAGAAGAGTGTAGCTTAAAATCTCACAATTTTTTTAGTTGTGGAATTGTATGAGGTTTGGTATAATGGAGGTGTGGATAAGAGATGTTAAAAGTGAGGTAGAGTCATGGTAGTAGGCAACCCAAAGAAAATAGATTTGAGTACGTCGTCGTTCGAGCGTATGATTGAAAAGGGAAATTTGTATGTGGATAAGACTCGCATAATCGAGAATTTTATCGAAGAGGCGAGTTCGGTTCAACTAATCACACGCCAACGGCGACTCGGCAAGAGCCTAAATATGGACACGGTGCGTTGCTTTCTGACGGATAGCGTGGACAATCGGCATTTGTTCAAAGGGCTTTATATCGAAGATAGCCATGCGTGGAAATATGTAAATTCCTCGCCTGTGTTTTATTTTGATTTTAAGGGACTTAATCCGCAAAAGTATAAAAAAACTATATATTTTATGGTTGTCAAATATATAGAAAATTATTGTGAGGAAAAAGATTTACCGAAATCAGTTCTAAGTTACATTTCTAACAATGATTTTGAAGACACAGACGGATTACTCCACCTCACAGAAGCGGTCTATCAAGCCACAGGCAAGCGTTCGTACTTGCTAATCGACGAATACGACAAAATGCTAATGGACAACCACAAAACCGAAAAATATGAGGAAATCCGCCAATACGAGACGTTGCTGTTTTCGGCGGGGTTCAAAGGCAATCCTTACTTAGAAAAAGCACTAATCACAGGAGTAATGCGGATTTCACGAGAAAGCCTATTCAGCGGTCTAAATAACATAAAAGTCTTCGATATTTTCAACGACCGCACGTATACTGACAACTACGGCTTGACGGAAGAGGAAATAGATGAATTGCAAGAGTTCTTCGATTTCGACAAAGCCAAGCTAAAAACGTGGTACAACGGAATAATGATTAACGGCAAACCAATTTACAACACGTATTCTACAATGTCGTTTTTGGATGGGAGCGAATACGAATGTTACTGGACAATGAGCGGAATAATGGACACAATCGCCGAATTAATCAACGAGAGCAGACGAAAAGAAATCACAAAAATGCTCGGCGGCGAAAAAATAGCGATAACCTTAGAAAAACGCATTTCGCTCCTAGACTTGCTGAACAACGCAGGCGATGAGGATTTTTACTCTTTAGTCGCACAGGCGGGGTATTTGTCTGCGGAAAAACTATCCGCCGAATCCTCAAAAATGCTGTTATCAATCCCGAATATCGAACTTATGAAAGCATGGAAAGATTTTATTCTAAAACGAGTATTC
>WRKH01000229.1 GCA_009778175.1 Turicibacter sp. | reverse complement strand
AATGAGGTTTTGGCAAAATTTTTAGCTATTATGTTTTAACTTTCGCCATTTTATATCACTAAAATTTTTTTGTAACCTATGTTTGACACTTCTACATGGTTTTTTTGCAATATTTTTTTGACATTGTTGACAAGATTAAGAACTTGTGGTACTCTGAAAAAAGTATTGTGAGCCGAGGAGTCCCATTAATATAGAGTGAGAGGTGCGTTTTGACGATAACCCAAATTTGCGAAGCTGTGCAGGCTTTGCGTTCTATTGGAAGCGAGGTTACTGTAACCAGTGTTTCGATAGATAGTAGAGGCGATTTGTATGGGAAACTTTTTGTTCCCATGAAGGGAAATAATGTTGACGGACACGATTATATTATCGAGGCGTTAAACGCAGGGGCTTCCTACTCTTTAACGGAACGCAAGCCGCAAAGCGAAAATGAAATACAGGTTAAATCCACAAGGAAAGCATTAATCGATCTTGCCGCATATCGGCGTAATCTTTTTAAAAACCCTGTTGTGGGGATTACGGGGAGCGTTGGCAAAACTACCACAAAAGAGATGACTGCCACAATCTTACAAAGCTACAACCCGCTAAAAACCATAGGCAACTACAACAACGATATTGGTTTGCCGCTCACGATATTGAGTCTTTGCGACAATCACAACGCCATGGTGCTTGAAATGGGGATGAATCACAAGAACGAAATAACTGTACTAAGCCGCATAGCCAGACCAAATATTGCTATAATAACGAATATTGGCGATGCACATATAGAGAATTTGGGCAGCAGGGAAGGCATATTATCTGCCAAATGTGAAATTTTCGACGGTATGGATGCAGACGGAATCGCTATATTAAACGGCGACGATATCCTTCTTGCCAATGTAAAACCGACCCAAAAGACTATCTACGTAGGTATCGAAAATACTGCCAAAAAGCATAACTTTGTAAGGGCAGATTCTGTAAAAAATCACGGATTAGCAGGTGTTTCATGTTCTATATATTGGCAAATTGACGGAATCCCATCAGATAGGATTGATATATCGATACCCTTGCCAGGGGTTCATAACGTGATAAATGTATTAATGGCAATAACCACTGGGCTTGTATTGAATCTCACAACACAGCAAATTTTAGACGGTGTCAACTCGCTTAAAACCACAAAGGATCGCCTAACGATAGAAAAGCTGCCAAAATTCACTATAATAAACGATGCCTACAACGCAAGCCCCGAATCTATGCGAGCGGCTATTGATTCTCTATGTTCTATCGCAAAGGGGAGAACGGTTTGCATTTTTGGCGATATGCTAGAGCTTGGAGAATTTAGCAAAAGTTTGCATGAAGAAATAGGTGAATATGCCGCAAAATCAGAGATAGATGTACTCGTTACCATAGGCGAGGCATCGCAAAATACGGGTATCGTATTTGCTCAAATCGCTCCAGCCGCCATTTGTAAACATTTTCGCACAAAGGGAGATTTTTTATCCAACTGGCAAAATTATATCAAAAACGAGGATACAATCCTAATAAAAGCCTCTCGAGGCATGGCATTTGAAGATTTAGCACATTTCTTTAAAGGAGCGGTCTAGTAGATGAACACGGCGATATATGCAATATTTATAGCGTTTGCGATAAGTGTAATAATATGCCCATTCTTTATACCCAAGCTAATCAAGCTGAAATTTGGTCAGTACGTACGCAATGACGGGCCTAAGGAACACCTACGCAAGGCGGGAACACCGACAATGGGCGGAATAATGATAATAATCAGTCTGCTCCTGACCACAATCCTCTTTATGTCGAATAGCCCCGATATTTTGGCGATAATATTGCTGACTTTGGGCTTTGCGCTTATCGGCTTTTGGGATGATTACACAAAGATTATCAAACATCGCTCTATGGGGCTTAGGGCATACCAAAAAATGTTAGCACAAATAGTCATCGCTATTGCATTTTTGCTATATTATTCCCAAATCTCCACCTTCTCAACCGCTATACTTGTCCCTTTTTTCCCTGATTTGACCTTGGATTTGGGAATATTTTATGCACCTTTTATACTGTTTGTAATCGTTGCAACAGCCAACGGCTCAAATTTTACCGATGGCATCGATGGACTGGGTGCTGGAATTACCGCTATCGTAACGGCATTTTTGCTATTTGTGGCATGGTATTTGAATAGCCCCATTCTACCTATCACAGGGGCGGCACTGGGAAGTTTGCTTGGATTTTTGATGTTCAACTCCTATCCGGCAAAGGTTTTTATGGGCGATACGGGTTCATTGGCGTTGGGAGCTTTTGTGGCAGCTTCGGCAGTTATTTTGGGCATACCGCTATGGCTACTGATAGTTGGCTTGGTTTATGTTATTGAGGTGCTTTCCGTTATAATACAGGTGCTATATTTTAAGGCGACGAAGGGGAAACGATTCTTCAAAATGGCTCCCATACACCATAGTTTTGAGGTGTCGGGCTGGCACGAAACAAAGGTGGTTGCATTTTTTTATATAATCACTATCTTGCTGGCATTGGTGGGTTATTTGGCACTAGAATGAGGAGATTATGATAACGGCAAAACAAATACATTTTAAATGAGGAGATTATGATAACCGCAAAACAAATACACTTTATTGGAATAGGCGGCATAAGCATGAGCGGCTTAGCGGAGCTATTGCATAAAAACGGACACATAGTTAGCGGCTCCGATTGGGCTAAATCAGATATTACAGCATATTTGGAAAGCATCGGAATAACCGTAAAAATCGGCAACAAACCCGATTATATCACAAAAAACATAGATTTGGTTGTATATACCGCCGCCGTAAAGCCTGACAATCCTGAATTTGCACAGGCTGTTAAGCAAAACATACCCACCATCAATCGTGCGGAATTGCTAGGGCTTATTATGCAAAATTATCAGCATACAGTGGCGGTTGCAGGGGTGCATGGCAAGACCACAACTACATCTATAGTAGCAAAAATACTACTCGCCGCCGACTGTAACCCGACAATCTCCATAGGCGGCTTGATGGACATGGGCGAAACCACTAGCAATTTGCATATTGGCGGCTCGAAATATTTGGTTTTAGAGGCTTGCGAATATTTTGACAGTTTTTTGCAACTTTTCCCGCAGATTGGAATTATACTAAATATAGATGCCGATCACTTAGATTATTTCAAAACTTTAGACGGGCTTGTCGATTCCTTTGTGAAATTTGCACAAAATATTGCAAAAAAGGGTACGCTAATTATACACGCTCAAAACCCCTATCTAAAAGATATTACGGAGGGGCTTGAATGTGATGTAATACTCTACGATTTAAAACGCACAAAGGGGCTTTGGGCGAGAAACATACGCTATTCAAAAGGAAAGCCCATTTTCAGCATTATGCACAACGAAGAGGAATTAGCCGAGGTAACATTAAATTTGTATGGCGAACACAATATAGAGAATGTACTGGCCGCCGCCGCTGCTGCTCTCTCTTTGGGTTTGCCTATCTCTAAAATCCAAAAAGGTCTATCTGGTGCAGTTAGCCCAAAACGAAGATTCGAGTATAAGGGTGCTGTAAACGGGGTCGCCATAATAGACGACTACGCCCATCACCCCACAGAAATGCAAGCAAGCCTAAAAACCGCTAAGCAACTAGGCTATAAACGCATCATTTGTGCCTTTCAATCGCACACATACAGCCGCACCGCAAACCTATTAGAAGAATTTGCTCGTTCCTTTGAAAATGCTGATATTGTGCTTGTTTTGCCCATATATGCCGCCAGGGAAACAGAACCAGGGCTGCCCAATTCCTTAGCCAAAAAATTAACCAAACAAATACAGGCATTGGGAAAAGAGGCATATTTTGGGGATTTTGACTTTGCCGCCGAATGGATAAAAAAGAACTCAAAAGCGGAAGATTTATTAATTACAATGGGAGCGGGCGATGTGCATATTTTGGGGGAACGATTTTTAAACATTAAAGATGTGCTATTTTTGGGGAACGATTTTTAAAATAAAAATAAAAACCCTCAATCCCGAGTTAATTCAAGGAAAGAGGGTAAATTTTGCGGGAAACTCCCGATACGTTGCCTGAAAACTTACAGAAGGCTAAAAACCTTAATGTTTCATTCCCCTATACATATTTACGCCTTTGGCGTATTTAGCAATGACCGAATCTTTGGTGTTGAGTCTAATCTTAAAATTCAACGTCTCCTGGTGGATTTTGGGGGCTTCAAATCCCGTGCAACAACGGTACTGAATTTTATATATCATCTTACTTTGTCATTTCAAATGGTAATATAAAATTTTCTTTCGCTTTTTCGCCTCTTTGTCTAGCTCGCTTCTCTATAGCGTTATACTTTGAATATATCGATAGCTATGTACGCGATACGTTGGCGGCCTGCGGGCCCTTGGCACCCTGTACTACCTCAAACTGCACCTCTTGACCTTCGTCGAGGGTCTTAAAACCATCGGAATTAATTGCGGAAAAGTGTACAAAAACATCATCTTCGCCTTCGATTGAGATAAATCCATAACCTTTTTCTGCATTAAACCACTTTACTGTACCTGTCTTCATTTGTTTCCTCCTACGGGTATAACTTCCAAAGAAATATATTTTATTTTCGCCTCCGCCTTGCCCCATCGGTTTCGTTAAAACCAACATATAGTAGAACATCGGGGCAAAACTTCGGGTTCGTCTCGAGCTCTTTGGACACATTCTCGAAACTACTTTGTTATACTAACACTATTTCAAAATTATGTCAAATAAATAAAAAAATGAATTTTGCACTTTGTTAATGGAATTTAACAAAATCAACAAATCGATACCATAATTTCGTCATATTTTTGTGATTTATTTCAAAAAATTTTTGGATTTTTTTATTTCGTATGGACTTTTTTATGTTTTTTGGCCAGTTATTACCAAGAAACTTTAGCTATATATTAATCGATTTCCAAAAAATCCTAGTAAAACACTTGACATTTATTTTCGCATATGATACAGTAATAACAGTTAAGGATAACGAACGGATGTTTCGAGTGGAGTTTTCGAGTGTTTTCGGGTAATTTCCATGATTATGGACGGGGGTAGAATTCCATGAAAATTTCGACCAAGGGCAGATATGGTCTGCGTGCCTTATCAGATTTAGTCGATTGCGACGAAAACGCTTGCGTTCCATTGCGGGCGATTGCCGAAAGACACAATATATCGGAGGATTATTTGGAACAATTGCTTTCGTCCCTCAAAAGTTCGGGCATAGTAACCAGTGTGCGGGGAGCCAAGGGCGGCTACAAGTTAAGTCGTGCGGCGGACGATATTACGGTAGGGGAAGCTATTCGTGCATTGGAGGGGGCTTTGTACCCCGTAGAATGTATTGAAAACGATGATTATGAATGTCCAGGAGCGAGTTGCAAAAATTGCAACACTAAGCCCGTATGGGAGAAACTTTACACAAGTGTTAGCGAAACTCTGGATTCCATCTCGTTATCCGATTTGTCAAAATTATAAAATCAAAATTGTTCAAAAATAAAATTGTTCAAAAATAGAGAGGTAAAACAGATGCTATATTTTGATAACGCCGCCACAACACCGATACGAGAAGAAGCCTTTCAGGCAATGCTTCCATTTCTTAGGGGACGGTATGGCAATCCATCCGCTGTATACTCCCTTGCACGTGAAGCTCGAAAGGCCATAGAAGAAGCACGAAAAAATGTCGCTCGTGCCATCGGAGCGGATGCGAATGAAATTGTATTTACTTCAGGCGGCACAGAGGCAAACAACTGGGTTTTGACCGCCTTGAAAAATTTCGAGAAAAAACCGCATATAATAACAAGCAGCATAGAGCACCACGCCGTTTTGCACGTATGTCAAGGATTGGAAAAGGACGGTCTTGCGGATATTACATACCTTCCCGTTGACAAAAATGGCTTTGTGTCGCCAAAAGATTTATCGGCGGCAATACGAGCCGATACTCGTCTAATCTCCATAATGTGGGCAAACAACGAGATAGGAACTATACAGCCCATCTCAGAATTGGCAAAGATAGCCAAAGATAACGGGATTCTGTTTCATAGCGATGCCGTGCAGGCGGTGGGGCATATACCTGTAGATATGACGGCGATTCCCGCAGATTTTCTAACTATATCAGCACATAAATTTGGCGGCCCCAAGGCGGTGGGTACTTTGTATATCCGTAAAGGCAATAAATTATCCCCCTTTATACGAGGAGGAGCACAGGAGCGGAATCGTCGGGCGGGTACTGAAAACGTGGCTGGCATTGTAGGAATGGGTGCGGCAATAAAATCGGCACAAATCGGGCTAGCTCAAGAAAATCAACGTCTGAGCGGATTAAGGGATACACTCATCGACCTTATAGAAGAAAATATCCCCAAATCTAAGCTAAATGGACCACGTGGCAACGACAGGCTGCCTGGCAATGTAAACTTTACGTTCGATTATATAGAGGGCGAATCTATGCTACTATTGCTAGATATGAACGGTTGTGCCGCCTCTAGCGGCTCGGCGTGTTCTTCTGCCTCACTAGAGCCTTCGCACGTACTTATGGCACTCGGCGTAACACATGAACACGCACATGGTTCTATACGCTTTTCGCTAGGAAAAATAAACAAAGAGGAAGATTTAGACGCTCTGATGACTTTCTTGCCCAAAATAGTAACACAACTAAGAGCCATGTCGCCACTAGCAGAATAAATCGGTAGTGCCGCAAACAAGTTAAATTTTTAAAAAATGCGGGGCTAGGGAGTACACATCCCAGCGGAGTGCGGGTAAGAACCCTGCAGAATAAATCTACCCCAAACACTACCGACTACAATAATGTTTAACTTAAAACAATCTTAAAAAAATAAAAACGAGCGGGTCTGGGGGCGCGCCCCCAGCGGGGTGTGGGGCAGAGCCCCACGGTCTTAAAGGAGAGAAAAATGGAATATACAGCAGAAGTGATGGATCACTTTAGTAATCCTCGAAATGTGGGGACGATAGAAGATGCAAGCGGAATAGGTACGGTTGGTAATGCCCAGTGCGGCGATATTATGAAAATCTACCTGAAAATTGAGAACGATACTGTGGAAGATGCCAAATTCAAGACTTTTGGATGCGGTGCGGCGGTCGCAACTTCCAGTATCGCCACCGAACTGATCATAGGGAAAACAATAGCGGAAGCATTGCAGATTACCAATAAGAAAGTAATGGATGCGTTGGGCGGATTGCCCTCGACAAAGGTGCATTGCTCCCTTTTGGCAGAAGAAGCGTTACACGCAGCCTTTTGGGATTATGCCCAAAAAAACGACCTAACCATAGAAGGCGTAAAACCGCCGCAAGAACACGAACATTAAACCCTTAACAGAAAAGGCGGGAACGCTACCCAAATCCCCAGGTTGCTATATCTTCAAGGATTGCACGGGTAATATATTATATGTCGGCAAGTCCAAATGCTTGAAAAAGCGAGTATCGACGTATTTTAGGGTAGATGTAAAAAAAGAGAAGAAAATCGCCAAGATGATGCGTTTTGCAGTCGATTTAGACCACATAACTACGGTTACGGATATTGAAGCCGTTTTGCTAGAATACACCTTGATAAAAAAATATCAGCCACCCTATAATAGCAGAATGAAAGATAGTCCGCATTATCACTATATCAACACAACCGATGTTTTTGCCGTATCCGATTCGAGAGGCAAGAATTATGTAGGGCCGTTTTTAAGCGAATCGACTGCAAACGCTGTTCTTGCGGTAGTATCTGATTATTTCAAGATAGCGTTATGCGATACCGAAAATAATAAGCCGTGTTTACGATATTATATCGACCAGTGTATATGCAAATACCCGCTAAACATCGAGCTTTATCGTATGAAAATGAAGCAGGCCATGAAATTCCTGCACGGAAAAGACAAAGCTACATTACGTATCCTCAAGAAAGAGATGCAACTCGCCG
This sequence comes from Turicibacter sp., assembly GCA_009778175.1. Lineage (GTDB taxonomy): Bacteria > Bacillota > Clostridia > Lachnospirales > WQUN01 > WRKH01. The sequence continues at coordinate 2,181 of WRKH01000229.1, read as the reverse complement.
CCGACCTGTTACAATTTGAAAAAGCCGCTAGTTTGCGTAACACATTGGATCGTTTGCAGAGAACAAGTAGCTTTTTGCAGAGTATTCCGCCGACTCCTGCGGACGGGGTCTTTTATATGTTACTGAAAAGCCGACATGAAGAGGCTTTTTTGTGGTTTCATTTAGAGAACGCACAAATAAAAGCCGCTCGGCGGTATATGACTTTAGAAGACTGGCGGTCGGATAGATTTACTCAGTTGGACGAATATTACGAATTTGACTATATGGCAGTTTTGGAAATAGATGCGGCAAGGTATTTTTCGAAATTATCCCTTGAATTTCTCCACCAATTTAACCACCTCTTCGTGTAGTTCTTCCTTGGATTTTCTTGCATCTAATCTACAGACCACGGGATTATCGGCAAGCAGAGCCTCATAGCCGTCGGCATACCTTTTAAGTTCCTCTTGGCTCTCGTTTTTGTCTAGCTTTTTGCCCCTAGCAACTATCCGCTTCAGTGCGGTATCTACATCTATTTCCATGAACAAAATCATGTTTGGCTGCGGAAGACGATTGAGCAAGCTGGTAAGGAAATTACTTCTCCTCTGCAAAAATACGTGAACGGTGTGAATATATCTATCGGCGATAATTATATCTACTCCGTTTCTGCCCCTTATAAAAGCAAGGGCTACAAGGGCAAGCAAAGTAGACTTTAGAAAACGTCTGCCTACTGGTCTTGCCCTTATCCCACGTTTTGTCAAGTGATTTGCAAGCATTTTGCATTGCGTGGTCTTACCAGAGCCGTCAATCCCCTCAAAGGCTATGATGACGGCTTTCTTAAGCATAGATAATCCAACCCATATAAGCAAGATAGATTACTGACATAATAACGCCCTCGGCTCGGCTTATTCGTCTGCCAGTAAAGACAAACGCCAAAGCAAGCAAACTTCCAGCAATAAGCACAATAATATCCTGCACCAAGGCAGCATCTACTGCAAGTGGGCTTATAAGCCCTGCGATTCCCAAAATTCCCAAAATGTTGAAGATGTTAGAACCCACAACATTACCTAAAGCTATGCCCGTTTCGCCCTTTTTGGATGCCACGACGGAAGTCATAAGTTCGGGCAAAGATGTGCCTATTGCGACTATGGTAAGCCCAACGATACGCTCCGACATTCCCATTGCATGGGCTATATCCACCGCACCCGTTACTGTAAGCTGACCTCCGAACACAATTCCAGCAAGTCCCAAGCCTATTAGTAGCAGATTTAGCCACATTTTACGTGGTAGTACATCAGATTTTTCTTCATCTACTCTGTTTTTGAGGGCTTGCACAATGAGAAACCCTATGTAAAAGAGGAACAGACCGAAGAGAAGCAAGCTAACCCAACGAGGAATAAGTTCTCCCCCCAAAAATATCACCAAAAACAACAGTATCGCCGCCAAAATGGAAATGATAAAATCCCTTGAGATTTCGCCAAAATTCACGGCAAACGGCTTGATAACTGCACATATGCCAATAATGAACAGCAGGTTAAATAGATTTGAGCCGACGATATTTCCTACAGCCAACTCATTCGATCCCGCCAAAGAGGCAGTAATGCTAACAACCGCCTCGGGGGCACTTGTACCTAAAGAGACTATAGTAAGCCCCACAATTGTGCTTGGGATTCTTAGCTTTTGTGCTATACCGACACTAGCATCCACGAAAAAATCCGCACCCTTTATGAGCAAAACAAAGCCCACCACCAACATAATCACACTTAAAAACATTTTGCAACTCTCCTTTGGTGCCATGCCGTGCCATACATACAAAAAGGCACAAGACATGGCTAAAATAAGCCAAAAGTCTTGCGCCGTTAAAAATTAAAACTAACGTGCCGCATCCGGGTCATTGACCGTACTGACGAATACGGCGAGCTACTTTACTACACTGACAGCCTGAATTTTTACCAGAATCAGTGTAGCAACGCTCTCGCTACTCCCTTTTAGTGTTTGCATTATAACTCACGCTTTCACATTTGTCAAGCATTTGTTGGATTTTTTGAAAACGAACACAAAAACCTCCAAAATGGAAGGTATCGCAAACAAGTTGAGTTTAAAAAAGATGCGGGTCTGGGGGCGCGCCCCCAGCGGGGTCAAGGGGCAGAGCCCCTTGCGGGTCTGGGCAGAGCCCAGCGGGGTGTGGGGCAGAGCCCCACGGTT
>WRKH01000228.1 GCA_009778175.1 Turicibacter sp. | reverse complement strand
AACTGGCAAAAGAGCGGATTGTTTTGCTGTCAACGCACATTATTTCCGATATTGAGCAGACGGCAACCGAATTGGCGTTGATTCAGAAAGGACGGCTATTGTTCAGCGGCTCGCCCACCGATTTCACAAACAAAACAGACGGCGACATGGAAAAAGCCTACCTAAATTACATGAACGTAGTACAATGAAAAATGAGCGGGTTAAGGGGCGTGCCCCTTGCGGGGGTGTGGGGTTTTTCGTCAAGTGCCCCCACGGTTTTGACTTTGAAAGGAGATTTTTATGAGATTTGTTTTAGGGCAAGCGAAAGTGGACTTTTTGGAGAGTTTTCGGAAGTTTTCTTTTGTTGCTATGGTGGCATTGGCGTTGTTTGGTGCGGTTTTCTTTGTGCCAGTGGCGGAAATTGGGCGTTTTTCGTTTTTTGAAATTATGCCAACGGAAATTTTTCAAACGTCCAATGCAACTTGGATTCCACTTGCCAGTGCTATGGGAATTGGCTTTTTCCTCACGATTACAGGATTCTTCTACCTACGTTCGAGTATCGGCAATGACGAAAAATTGGGCATTTCCGAGATAATTTTAGCCTCCTCTGGGAAAATTTCGGCGTATCTGTTCGGAAAATTTTTGGCTGGCGTGGCTCTGCTTGCGATTTTTGCGGCAGTGGCGATTTTTGGGGCGTTCGTAATGCTTTTGTTGAATTTCCCTGACGTGTTTTCGGCAGAATATTTCTCGGTACGCACGTTTTTTGTGCCATATGCGTTTTTGTTGGCTACTTTGCCGCTAACTTCGGCATTTGCGTTGTTTTTCGGCAGTTTTAAACCATTGCGTGGTGCTATCGGCTCGACAATCTACATTTTCGGCTTGCTAATGATGCTCGCACCGCTGCTAGACGTGAACGCACCGCCACGCACAATGCCGATTTGGCAGCGTTCCTTGGACTTTTTCGGCATGATTTATTTGCAAGATATAATAAAATTTGCATTGTACGAAAGCACAGGCGATCATGTTATCCGACAAATGGCGTTTTTGGGCGGTTTTATCACGGAAATCCCTACCACACAGCACATACATCTATTTTTCACGACAATGCCACTCGGCTTGTTTGAATTTTCCGCCCTGGGGCTGACGTTACTGTATTCACTGACTTTGCTAGCGATTGCCGCACCGTTGTATATCGTTTCTCGGAAACTTTCCAATGTGAATTTCCCGAGAAAAAGAGCGAAAATATCGGAATCTGAAATCTCAAAAAATGAAAAATCGGCAGAAAATTCCGAATCTCCCTCATATGCCGCCGCCAAAATTTCCGATAGATATAGCCATTTTGTGGGCGTAAAATCGGAATTACGGCTGATGCTGGGCGGACGGTCTTTGCTATGGCGATTGATTGCCATTGCTGGGCTTGTTGCCACTATTTTTGCACCATTGCCAGTCGTGCAAATCTACATAATGCCAATTTTAATGTTGTGGTTTATCAACGCATTTTCAGGATTGGGCTACAAAGAGCATCATCACGGCGTTTTGGCGATTATTTCCGCCGTGCCAAACGGCAGAACTCGGCAAATTCTGTATTCTTACATGGCTGGGCTGTTTGTGGCGTTTGTGTTGGTGTTGCCCGTTGCGGTGCGAATGTTTGCGGTCGGCGAATTTGCTGGGGTTGTCGTGGCTTTGTCCGCCGCCGTTTTTGTGCCGTCCTTAGCAATTTTTCTCGGAGAATTATCCAAAAGCAACCGATTTTTCGAAATGCTGCTCATTTTTATGACCTACACAGCTGTCAACAACATTGATTTTATCAACTATTTGGCGTTGCATCCCATTAACGCATCGATTGGGCAGGGCGTTACGTTTCTGTTGATTGGCTTGATTGTCGGATTTTTGGGGCTTGCGAAGAGGATTTCTTGGCGGTAGATTGGGTTGTTTTTAGAGAAAACGGGCGGATAATATCCGCCCCTACATTTTCAGATTTCCAAACCCAAAATTCGCAAAATTCGCAAATTTTCAAAAAATCCACGCAACAAATTGTTGCTTGACAAACGTCCGCCCACGATATATAATATTTTTTTAGAAACAATCGCAAGCACGAGCAACAATCGAACGCCGAAAACCCCACAATTTAGCCATTCGCAACAAGAGGTTGCGAAAACGCCGCAAAAATTTTCGCAAATGACCGCTTTTAGTGCTTGACTGCCACAGACCCAGCGATTACAATAATATCACAAGCAACACAGACAACCCCCACGTTTTGCCTCTTCGCCCCCACTTTTTCGCCCTGCCGACCGTCCGCAAACCTTGTAAATATGCACTATAGAACAGGAGTAGTTATGAAAATCAATGAGAAAATGCGTATTCTCCGCAAACAGCGTGGAATGTCGCAAGAGGACTTGGCAACGGCTTTGTACGTATCTCGCCAAACGGTTTCACGGTGGGAATTGGGCGAATGTCAGCCAGACTTGAATTGCATCGTCCAAATAAGCGATATTTTTGGTGTTACAACCGATTTTTTGCTAAGAGAGGACGCACCCGCACGAACGGAGCAATCCGAAAATGGCGATGCAGACGGCGAAAATCGAGAAAATCGCAAATTCGCCGAAATAGAGGACGAAACGCCGAAATTTTCAGGGTTTCTTATGAAAATTGGCGAAAAATTGGGAAGTTACATTGGACAGACCCAAACAATAGGAAAGCCTTGGCCGATGTTGTTCGTGGTTGGCGTTGTTACGCTATTTGTTGTGGCAAGCAACGTCCTGCAAAATTCGGAAAATTCTTCCGAGACAGCCGCCGAAACGCCTGAATTAACCGTGATTTTAGCGGATAATTTGGTGGACAGCACTGAAATATGGGAGACACCAATCGCAGAAGCTCGCATCATAGACATAAACAACGGAAACGCCCATTTCAACACGCTAAACCAATTTGGGCGGACTCTCTCACAATCTGGCTCATTTTGGGCGGAGGACGGGCAATCCCTGTTTTTGGAGTTTTCCTCCGATATTAGGGGCGGAACGATTGAGTTTTATCTTATTGACCCAACTGGCGAAGAACGCCGTTTTCTGCTTGGCGACCGCAGTTCTATTGGCGAAAATGCCGATGATAATTGGCGTACTCTCATTACTTCGGCGACCGAGGGATTTTGGGAATTTAGGAGTTTCGGAATGTTCCTAAGTGGTAATTTCGCAATAATTGGGACGTTAAGTCCAGCCGCAATACAAGCCGTTCCTGTGCATATTGGCGACACGAATTTGGAAAATATCGTCATAGATTTGAACAACGGCTCTGAGCGAATCATCTCGCAATCTGGCTCATTTTGGGCGGAGGACGGGCAATCCCTATTTTTGGAAATTATTTCCAATATAAGGGGCGGAACGGTGGATTTGTTCCTGTTTGACCCAACGGGCAGGGAGCAGCATTTTACCATTGACAACCACAATCAAATTTTGGAGATTTCTCTGACAGAGGGCGTTTGGGCGTTTAACGCTTTTGGGAGGTTTTCGGCGGGCAATATCTCGATAATTGGGACGTTGCAACTGCTCACGCCAAGCGAAAATTCGGCTTTTGCAGAAACTCCGACAGCCGATTTTTCGCCATTTCCAGCGTTCGGCTTGACCATAGCGACCGCCGATGCTCTCACATTGCTTGCGGAAATCACGTACGCAGACATTGTAATTGCAACGCATCCGTCGCTTTCTGAGGATAATTCTGTGATTGTGATTACCTACGAAGCACCCAATGTTGCGGGATTTCCATGGCCGTTGTACAGATTAAACGACTCAATTTTGGAGATTTCGCAGACCGAGCCGCTGACCAACCAACAAGCCGCAATGCCTGCACCTTTGGGCAGATTCAGAGTTTTTGTACCAACGGATATGCACGGTAGCTTGTTTCATGCGGTAATTTCTACGACAAGCGGCAACGTAACTATTTTGGGCGATTCGGGCTTTTATCTGTTGGAAAATCTGCTAGTGAACACGACCAGCGGCAGAATTTATGGCCTCCATTTCAAGGCGAAAACGGCGAATTTTACCGCAGTTTCTGGGGAAATTCATCTATCAAACTCGGAAATTAACGATAGCTTATTCGCTCAAGTAATGTCTGGAGATATAATTTTGGATGAGATTTTTTCTCCGAACATTACGCTAGATGCTGGCTCTGGCACGATAACGGCAAGCCATATAACCGCCCATGATATGGAGGCACAGATTGACTCTGGCTTGCTGGAAATTGAAGATTTACACGCCGCAAACCTCATTGCACGTGGCAATTCAGGGGATATTTCTCTGAAAAACTCCAATATAACGGGCGATATTATCATACAGACAACGACAGGCGATATAAATTTCTGCAATGTTGAAAATTTAGGGGTTTCCATCCAGTTAAACTCGGAAAGCGGCAACGTAATAGTTGACGAAGTAACCATAATCGGCGGCACAAACAGGCTAAATCTAAGAGATTGAGAAAGGGGAATTTTTATGAAAATCAGTGAAAAAATCCGCATTTTACGCAAACAGCGTGGAATGTCGCAAGAGGACTTGGCGAGTGCGTTATATGTGTCGCGCCAGTCGGTTTCTCGGTGGGAACTGGACGAATGTCAGCCAGATTTGGATTGCATAGTACAATTAAGCGATATTTTCGGCGTTACGACGGATTATCTGCTAAAAGAGGATACGCCAATAACGCCGCAAAATGCTCCGATTCCGCCCTCGTTCGGCGGTCGGTCAGTCGATGTTGCGGTGGGCGAAATCTCGGAAATTGAAAAATTTAATATGCAGGGCAAGCTGATTTCGCTGTTTCGCAAGCAAAATCGGTCGTATATCTCGTATTATTTCATTGCTATGTGCCTTACTATTGTGATCGGAGGTGCGGTTTTATGGGCTTTTCAAGAGTTTTGGAATACTGGCTCGTGGGCTGGCATTGCCGCCGCCGTAATCTCTATGTTTGTGCTTATCGTGGTGCAAATCGTGAACAGCTATTATATTATAAGCAAGATTGAGGGAAACGATTTTCAGATTTTCAGGGCAAAATGCCTGGAAATTAGACCACTGTGGAGCAATATTTTAGTAGAAAGCGGTACGTTTTCCCAAAATTTGAGCAAGCCGACAAAGGAACTGGCGGTGCTTGGGCGGTACAAATCCGTCCAAGTGGGCAAGGAAGTCGGTATTATCAAGGTTGATAAGCAGGTTTGGTCATTTCCGTTGGATGAAATATTTGCGGACGTGGCTATGCAGTAGGAAATGGGGGAGTTGAGGGTTTCCAATCTTCAGCTCCCTAGCTTACTTCCGCCATCCGTCGCTCCACAGCCCGTACAAAATCATTAATCTCATCCCGAGCATATTCTGATTTTTCCAACAACCCAACAGGCTCGTGGATGACAACATCGCCAATTTTCCAACTCCTACGCCCACGTCTGTTGCGGCGTTTTATGGCGGAGATTTCGTGATAATGAATGACGATCGTCTCTGACATTTTGGAATCAAATTGAATTTCTGCATACAAAGGATAAATCGTGGCTACCGATGAGACGTTGATATTAAAGCGTTTTGGCGGAAAAAGCCCAAAAACGCCAGCACAGACAAAAATTCCCATCAAAAACACGTGAATCACGTTAAATTGGTCGCTTATAAAAACGCAACGTGATACAAAGCTGCCACCGCCAAACCAACAGGCAATCCCACCATCACGCCGCACAGCAACGCCCAAGCAGGTCGCCCATACATAAATTCGTATCTTTCCTGCATAAACGCACCTCTATTCATAGCTAATCTACCAACTCTCAAACTACTACCTTTCGTGAATTACCTTGCCAAAAGAAGATTTGGCGACAAATTATCAAGCGGCGACCAGTCTGTTATGAGGTTGTCGGTCAAGTCTAACATTTGCAGATTCTGCATATTCGCAAGCGGAGAAATTTCCGAGATTTCATTGCCACCAAGCAACAAAACATTCAAATTTTCAAGCCCTGCAAGCGGCGAAATATCGGAAATTCTGTTGCGATACATTTCCAACCTCCTTAAATTGTGCAAAGTTGACAATGGCGACAAATCGCTTATTTGAGCATCATCAAGGATTAGCCAATACACATTTAAGCCCGCAAGCCCAGTAATATCAGCAATTGGGTTGTTGCTAAGCGCCAAATTCCCCAAAAATTCCAACCCTGCAAGTGGCGAAATATCGGAAATTTGATTTTGCGTTAAATCCAAATCAATCAACTGAACGGCGGCGATAAGCGGCAAAATATCCGAAATTTTATTCCCAGGCAAACTTAATGTACGCAAACTTTCGGCATGGATTGGCGAGATGTCCGTTATTTGGTTGAAACCCAACGACAGCAGCGACAAATGCAAGTTCGCAAGCGGTGCGAGGTCGCTTATTTGGTTGAAATCCAGCTGCAACAGCTCCAAATTGGCAAGCTCAGCAAGTGGAGAAATATCAGAAATCTGGTTGTGTTGCAAAACCAGCCATTCCAAGTTGACAAGCCCAACAAGTAGCGTTAAATCGGCTATTTCGTTAAACTCCAATCGCAATTCTCGCAAATTTGTCAAGCCCGCCAATGGCGAAATATCTGTTATTTGGTTCTCCGCAAGCGACAGGCTTTCCAAATTTACCATGTAGGCAAGCGGCGTTATGTCCGTCAAACCTCGGTTATGCAAATTCAAAGACGTTAAATCCGTTGAAAATTGCTCCCCTGCTATCGAGATGTATTCGACGTTTTTCGAGATTTCCCCAATTTTAGCGACTTCCTCAATTTCTTCTACTTCCAAACTTCTTGAAATTTCACTCGCCGATTCTTGCTCTATTTCTTGTATTTCTATCGGGATTTCCTGTATTTCCGCCTCTTCGCTTGCGTTTCCACAAGCCACAACTGCTGTAAAAGCCAGTAAAATAAGCAATTTTTTCATGGTTGCTCGCTCCTTTTTTGTATTTGAAACCATTGTAACAGGATTGCGAAACAATGTCAATCAATTTTGAAAATTTTTTGAAAATTACAAATTCGGAATTTCCAAAATTTCGCCACTCGTCCCCTCGATAAAAATCTTCGGTATCTCTGGGTAAATTTTCTCCAACTTATATTTCTGCAAAGCCGTCAAATTCGGAATATACTGCAAATATTCCGAAAATTCCCTCGCTAAAACCCTATTATACAGCGAATCCACAAAGCCAACCCACGACGACATATAAATGTCATTCCTCAAATTTTTTTCATTTCTATCCACCAAAAAACCCAATCCGTCCGCCCTGTCAAACGCCAATAAAGCAATCCCCAAGTCGCAATTTTTATTGCCAACAACCGCCGTGGGAATCTCAAAACCGTCATTCCAGTTGTAATTTCCGATATAAATGTATAGCAATTCTGCATTTTCGGCGGCTTTCAAGGCGGCTATAAGTTCAAATTTATTTTCATTGTAAAGCAAATCAGCGGTGGTTTTTCTGAAAATTTCCAATCTCAAATCCCCCACTCTTCTCGCAAAAACGGCACAATCCGCACAACCGCATTAACATTCAACAATCCGTATATATGCGGATATTCCGTGCCGTAACCATCTAAATCTTCCCATTTTATCGGAGATTCTACCAAATCCGTTTCTATGAAAAGAAGTAGCATATCCTCCTGTACATCGGCGAAATTCGGGGCTACTTTGTAAAATGTGTGAACGTCCGAGCAATGTATAAAACCCTCGCTCGTTATGTAATTTTCGCCGTAATAATCCGTGCAACTTTCCCACGAATTTTTTAACAATGCGTGTATTATCAGCATAATTTATCCCCGTTTTGGGGCGGATTTTTCACCGCCCCTTGCAAAAGCCTATTCCTTATGAATAGGCGCTCCCCAACCGTCAAACGCTCCGTCCGTCCCCTGCAACGCATCTAAAATATCATAGGTCATCTCGTTGATTTCCCTAAAAATCGGAATCCCCACAAATACCATGTGTAGCGTATATCTCTCGCCGTCCTCAAATTCCAATTTATCACGCTTAACCTCGGTCAAGCCCAACCGCACCAATTTCTCGGAAACGGCTTGCACGTACTCCTCGGTCGCAAAATCACAGAAAAAATCAATCTCTCGGGGCGTTTGAAAAAGTTCGCCCTCATTCTCCATGTTTGTGCAAACCATGCGATTCAGTATGTACTGCCGCTCGTAGGGGTTGGGGGCGAGATTGTTGTAAAAATGTGAGAAATTATCGTCCAAAATGCTCCGATAATCCGATTCTTGCCAGTTTTCGCCAAGCAGAGTTTTTGCCATTTCCTCAGCCGTTGCGTCGCCGTTGTAGCACAGCACAAACCGCATAGCACCGCCGCCCGTTACGACCGCAATAAGTCGCATTTCAAAATCTCCGCAATCGAGATTATCTTCAATCTGATTCAGGCGTTCCAACTCCGCACGAGTGGGGAAATCTTTTTCAGTTACCTCGTTTGCGTAAACGACAACCTCCAAAGTGTGCGAAAAATGGGCTTTTGTTGGCTCGTCAAGCCCATTGACCGCCTCGTCAAAACGGATACTGTGTTCCTTTTCGTCCAAAAGGGCAGGGAAAAAATTCCATGCCTGGCTGAACGTCTCAACGGCTTTACGCCCTTTGTTATTTGCATTTTTCATAATTTTCTCCTTTTCTACCAATCCATAAACCAATACCAATCATCCAAATCCTCGCCAACCGCCGAAAAATCCACTATCAACGTATCGCTAAAATTCACGGCTTGCAAATTCTGCAAGCCAGCAAGCGGAGAAATATCGCAAACTGGATTTCCTCGCAAACTCAACGATTGCAGTAATTCAAGGCTTGCAAGCGGAGAAACATCGGAAATTTCATTGACGGAGAGCGATAATTGCATGATGCCTGTCAAATTCGCAAGCGGACTTAAATCTCGGATATTATTGTTATTCAGCATTAACACTTGCAAAGTCGTCATATCAGCAAGCGGCGTTAAATCCGAGATTTCATTGCGACCAAGCCACAAAGACCGCAAAAATCGCAATTCCGCAAGTGCCGAGATGTCGCTTATATTATTGCCAACCATTGCGAGAGTGTCCAAGTTTTGCAACTGCGAAAGTGGTGTTATATCTATGTCGCCGTGCAAGCCCGAAATCTCGGAAATTGACAAACTTCGCAAACTCCGCAAGCCTGCAAGTGGCGAAATGTCGGTAATTCTGTTGTTGCCCAATCCCAAATGCCACAGCCCAACCATATTTTCCAGCGGACTAATGTTAAAAATCATGTTGTTTGACAATTCGAGCCGATTTAATTGTAGGTCGGCAAGTGGTCGCACGTCCATTATGCGGTTGTTCCACAGTTCCAAAACCTCTAAATTGGCTAATTCTGCGAGCGGTCGCAAATCGGTTATCTCGTTTCGGCTTAAATCCAAGTCGCGCAGGTTGACAAGACTTGCCAGCGGCGAAATGTCGGTTATTTGGTTGCTGCTCAAATTCAAAAATCTCAAATTTGTCAACTCGGCGAGCGGCTCCAAGTCTCGCAAATTTTGGTGCGAGAGGTCAAGTGCCGTAATTTCGGTGCTTATCCGCCCACTCCACAATTCTATGAAATCGGCTTGCTCGGCGGACGAGGGCGGAAAAATCCACACCCACATATTTTCGTGCAAATCCTCAACTAACGCCAATGTCTCGGCGTATTTCTCGGAAAGTCGTGCCCACCGTGCCGCCCCAACCCTGCCTTGATTGCCCAGCCGTGCCGCCGTCCGTGTCTGTTCGAGAAGTTGGTCAAGTCTGGATTCCACCACAATCAGCCGCTGATACATCTGTAACGGCTGTTCGTCATGCGGCAGAAGTTGGCGTAAATCGGCGATTCCTCGCCGCACACTTCGCAACGACCACAGCAAGCCGTCTTCTTCCCAATCCAGTATTTTCGCCAAATTTTCGGCATTTTCTTCGGTTATTGCCGTGCCGATTCCTCTTCGCAAGCGGTTGCGAAAGCTGAAACCTTGCAATTCCAAGCCTCGCACGGATTCCCATGCCTCGTGGCGAAACGGCTCGGCGGCTTGCACGACAAGCGGCGGAAATGACGCAACCGCCAAAACCGCTAAAAATCCCGTAATTACGGCACATATCACGCAAGCCGCAAAAGTTTC
>WRKH01000227.1 GCA_009778175.1 Turicibacter sp. | reverse complement strand
CCCAGCCCCCGCCACTTTGAAAAGTGGACAAACTTTTAAATTTTTGTTGGAAATTTTTAGCATAGGGGCGGATTTGCGATTGCATATTTCCCGCCTGTCTAGCAAAAAACAAAACGAGCGGGTCAAGGGGCGCGCCCCTTGCGGGGGTCTGGGGGCTGGCCCCCAGCGGGGTGTGAGAGCCCCACGGTCTTAACGCATTAATGCATTTATGGCTAGAGGGCGTTCGGTCGTTGTCGTTGGTGTTAAAAATTCTCTGATTACCTCTCTTGAAATTTGAGCAGCTAAAGCGGGCATTAGAGGGTTAGCTCCGAAAGGAACTGCCACGTAAACGGCTATTTGAGGGTTGTCAAATGGGGCGAAACCGCCGAAAGCCGTATGGTCAGCACGACCGTCCAGCTCCTGTGCTGTGCCTGTCTTGCCTCCTACCTGAAACGGGAATCCTCTAAAATGTGCCACACCTGTGCCGCCTCCCTCGGTTGTGTCAAGCATTCCCCGATGGATTGCATCCCAAGTTGATTCGGAGACGTTTATTCCAGTGTAATCGGGGGTCGGGATAGTCTGCATAACTACTTCTCCCGTCGAGCTTAGTACGCTGTTGACCAAATGAAGTGGTAAACGGTCGCCTCTGTTGGCTATCTGCAGAATATAGCGAGCCATTGTTGCGGCGGAATAGGAGTTTTCAGATTGACCGATGGCTGTACGAATCGTGTCGCCGTCAAACCAACCCCACACGCCTTGAGGTGCAAATTCGTTTTCGTTTAAAACACGCCAACGCTTGCGGTCGGGCGAGGACATTATGTTGGGGAGAGTAGCTCGATTGAAACTGTCGGCAAGCTCGCCCACCTCTACGCCCGTGCGTTCGTTCAAGCCGAAAAATTCCATGTACCTATTCAAAACATCGATACGAGAGCTTGAAGAATTGCCTAGTCTGAAAGCCGTTTCAAAGAAGAAATAGTTGCACGAGGCGGCTATTGCACGTATAACATTTATAGAACCATGACCCGTGCGATGCCAGCAATGAGCGGCAGGAGTACCAGCACGTGTGAACGCTACTCTGTCTGTTATGAGAGTGCTGGGCGTAATAGTTCCTGATTCTAAGCCCGCAACGGCTGTAATCATCTTGAAAGTGGAACCAGGCGCACGCCCCTCCATGAAAGGTCGGTTAATTAGCGGGTGCGTTGGGTCGAATCCGTTTACACGAGCGTAATATTCAGGGTCTATCGAGTTTGCTAACATATTGTTGTCAAAGTTCGGATAACCAACGGCGGCAAGCACCGCCCCCGTGTTCACATCAAGCACCACAACCGAGCCTGTCGATGGATCCAAATTTATCATTTGCGGGGTAATTTCTCCCATACGCATCTTTTCGACAATAAGGGAATTAACAGGCTCTCTGCCCACTCTCGCCCGTTCGGAAAAATCATCGGTGTCGGTTAAAATCCCCAATTCCACCATGGAAGTCAAGATTAAATACGGAGGTATGCTGTTATTGTTTATGCCCGTTGTGATGATGTCCACAATGTGGTTTCGGTCTTCTCTTAAAGGTGTGGCATCTGGAAATTCCGCTAGAATATAATTTTGCAAAGCGTAAACTGACGGCATATCCTCGCTAGCCTCCATGACCTCACGAATCGGCAGCCAGCCGCCTCTTACTATGTTGTTAAACATTCTTTGATGCGTGATTCGTGCGGCGGGGCTTTCTATCTGTCTTATGTTAAGTTCGGTCAGATGATCGACTAAAATATCAAAGGTGCGACCCTGCATCTCAATATCCAAGGTTAGAAAGATGTTATCGCCAGGGGTAGCGGGGACGATTACAGGAGTAAATTCGCCAAAAACACGCCGACCTGTGGATGGGTTTATTTCTATCGTTTGCGTACCTTCCACGCCGCGCAAATGTCGTTCCATAGAACGCTCCAAGCCTGTTTTTCCTATCATATCGTCATCGCTGTAACCTTCGCCTGGAAAGACTGCCAAGTCTTCTGCCGTTACCCTGCCCGTATAGCCCAAAATATGGCTAATATACTGGCCAGCAGGGTATTCCCTCAAAGTTCTTAATTCCACGCTCACATTGGCAAAAAGGTCATTGCGTTCCTCGATAGCGGCAATGGTCTGCAACGATACGTCCGTTGCAATCTCAAAAATCTCACTTCTAAAGCGGCGTACATAGTTCATCGCCGTAAAATTCAGTATCCTCCGTGCATCGGCATTGGATAGGGCGGGATCGATATTAAATTGCTCCCGCAAGTGTAGGAACGCCTCCGTTGCTGTTGCATTATGGGGATCTGGCACGGTCATATCATCGTTCCATCTAAAGATACGAGCCTGCATAATTTCAGGCGTACCGCCGCCAAGTGTAAATTCATATGGCCAAGTAGTCGTCATGGGGAAATCATTAACGAAATTTTCGCCATTTCGCTCAAAAAGCCTTGTGAGCTCCAACATTCCCTCATTAGAAATCGGTATACTAGAGTCCATAGTAATAACATGGGTAGTTACATTTGTTGTTAGCGGTCGCCCGTATCTATCATAAATATTGCCTCTATGTGCGGGTATCGCAAGTTCCGTGGTAGTGGTTACGGGTGCCGCTCTTGTGAACGTATACGAACGCACGATTTGCAACTCAAAAAGCCAGCTCACAAGCACTCCAAACAAAACAAATGTAAGCACAATAAGCCAAACTATACGATTGGTCAAAAACGACCCAACCGCTCTACCTACATCTTCCAAAAGATCTCTCATATCCACGCCTCCTTTTCCTTTCAAAGCCTTAAAACCGTGGGGCTCTGCCCCACACCCCGCTGGGGGCGCGCCCCCAGACCCGCATCTTTTTTAAAATTCAACTTGTTTGCGACACTACCCAAAACTTGGGACAGATTGTTTGCCACGTTTTATCGTTTTGCGAAGGGGACGGTTTCTGTCATTGCAATAAAATAAGTCCAACCATTGTATTTGAATACTGTAAAAAATCGAACATTGAAAAATTCCATACCCTACCAAAATCAAGCATAACATTTTTTTTGATGCCTGTCAATTTAATTTGACAATTTTTTGAAAAATTTCTATTTGAAAAAATTACGCCTATCGTCCTCATAGCTCTCGAGTTTTGCGTTTAATATGAATAGCATACCGTAAAGAGGGAGCGAAAAGAGTGCCGTGTAGATGGTTTTGGGTAGCACAATCGTTCTAAAATAAAACAGAAAATCTAGCTGCCCTCTGAATAAAAACGCCACAAAAAACATCATTATTTGGTAAACGAAGACTACACCAACCACAATGGAGAATGGCAGAACATAGTTGTCCTTAAAATAATCCTTAAAAGGTTTCCCTGCCACGTAGCCCGCCAATAAGCCGAACATTGCGTGTATACCTACAAAATCAGCTCCAAAAACATCGTGCATAAGTCCCACGAAAAATCCAAAAATCGCACCCTCAACATCTCCTCTAAGTATACCATAACAAACAATAAAAACAACAGCGGTGTCAGGGCTTACCCCCAATATTGAAAAACGTACAAGTACAGTGGTTTGAAACACAAAGTTTATCAAGATTAAGACACCCAAACAAGCCACGCGTACCATCTATACATCTCTTTCTATTCTTAAGATCCCAAAATTGTCTGGGTTATAACAAGTACGTGCTCCAGGCTAAAAATGTCTGCCGTGGGGTTGACTATGGCAAACTGAGCCAAGCCGTCTGGCGTGGGCTGTATGTCGATTACTTCGCCTATCAATATTCCTGGGGGGAACAGCTCGCTTATAGTAGAAGTTATTAGTTCGTCTCCCACCATGATATGGGCGTAGCGGCTTATGTGATCCATTCGCACCAAGCCTTGTTGCATCAGCGTACCATCTCCCCAAACTGTGCCTTCGTCCTCCGTACGTATAGTGCGTGCCGCCACCACAAAGCCATCATCTATTATAGCACGAACCACTGAACTGGTCGGATACACCTCTTGGATTATGCCGACCAAGCCACCAGGGCCAAGGACTGGCATATTGCGTTCTAGCCCGTGGTTTGTACCTTGATCTATGCGGAAAGTCGCTCGCCATCCTGTGTGTTCGTGGGCTATAATACGTGCCCCGACCATAGGCAATTCCCCGTAGCGTTCGCTTATATGCAACAGCTCTACAAGGCGGCGATTTTCTTCCCCTGCAAGCAGCAGACGTTGATTTTCCAGCTCTAGCCAACCCACTTGCTCTCTAAGCATCAAAATTTCCTGCTGTATATAGTTTATTTCCCAAAAGAGCGACAGGCGTAAACTTATCCAATTTGCAACACTGGTTGAAGCAGTCTGCAAAGGCGTTACAACCCGTGTAAGGGAACGCACAATAACCCCAGGGCTATAGTTTGGGTTTAGCGTAAATATTATAGAAGCTACACAAACAGCCATTCCCAAAAATATAAACGCTCTTTTATATCTATTCAAAAATTCCAACTCACACCTCTTTTGTTTAAGACCGTGGGGCTCTGCCCCACACCCTGGCACAAGACCGTCTTGCGCTGGGGGCACGCCCCCAGACCCGCTCGTTTGTTTTTTTCGGCTCTAGGATTCCCGAAGAAATTCTAAAGTTTTATTGTTTTAACGGTGGTTAGCATTTCGCGCATGGCTTTTAGGTTTTCTAGCACCTTGCCAGTACCGTTTACTACACAGTAATGGGGTTCGGGAGCTATGTTTATAGGAATCCCCGTTTCTTTTGTTAGAGCAGCACCTAGCCCTTGAAGCAAGGCACTGCCGCCCGTTAGAGAAATTCCAGCTTTCATTATATCGGAGGAAAGTTCTGGAGGTGTTCGCTCTAAGGTTTGGCGGATACCTTCTATTATATTCCGTATAGGCTCTTCCAGTGCAGTGTTTAGTTCGTATGCAGATATGTCCAAAGTACGCGGCAAGCCCGTTACAAGATCACGACCCCGCACCTCTGATTTTTCATCATCGGATTTTATTTTATAGCCCATCGTCTTTTTCAAGTCTTCTGCGGAGCGATCGCCCACAACTACGCCATATTCACGTTTTATGTAATTTATAACTGCCTCATCTAGTTTATCTCCAGCTGTTGAGAGGGATTTGCCCATAACGATTGTAGATAGAGAGAAAACAGCAATCTCTGTTGTGCCGCCGCCTATGTCAACGACCATACTACCCATTGGTTTGTTTATAGGAAGCCCTGCACCTATTGCGGCAGCCTTCGATTCCTCTAAAAGATAGACGGAATTTTGAGGTGCGCCAGCCATGACGACCGCCTCTAGCACAGCACGTTTTTCCACTTCCGTTACACTAGTCGGCACACATACAACCACCTTGGGACGACGAGAAATGCGAGTTACGCTCCTAGCCTGTAAGATGAAGTATCTAAGCATAGCCCGAGCCGCTTCAAAATCAGCAACCACGCCATTTTTAAGGGGTCGCAATGCCACTATATTGCCTGGTGTGCGTCCCATCATCTCTTTTGCATCGTTACCCGTGTGCGTAACCTTTTTTGTGGTCTTATCCATGGCGACCACGGATGGCTCGTTCAGCACTATACCCTTACCCCGTACGTATATCAAGGTGTTAGCCGTACCAAGGTCTATGCCCAAATCTCGTGAAAACATTACATTCCCCCACCATTCCATACTCAAATATAATGATACACTTTTTTTTTCGTAAATGCAAATTTTTTATTTAGCTTACCCTCGAAAAAATTGGTTCGCAGGGCTCTGCCCCTTGACTCCGCTAGAGGTGTGCCCCCAGACCCGCTTGTTTACAGCATTTCAACTCGTTTAGGGCATCACCGAAAAAAAATTTAAAAAATTTTTTCAAAAAAGGTTGACAACAAAAAAAGACTGTGTTATTATAATTAAGGTCGTATGTGTTTGCCTATATTTCGGGATTTGCGGTCGGGAAGTTTGCGGGTCGGGAAGTTTGCGGGTCGGGAAGTTTGCGGGTCGGGAAGTTTGCGATCGGGGTTTGCCGAGGTTGGGATTTGCGAAGGTCTTTGTTGGGGGCCCATAGCTCAGCTGGTTAGAGCGCGCGCCTGATAAGCGCGAGGTCGGTGGTTCGAGTCCACTTGGGCCCAAGCAATCAAAAACACAAATCGAATTGGGGGTATAGCTCAGCTGGGAGAGCACCTGCCTTGCACGCAGGGGGTCAAGGGTTCAAATCCCTTTACCTCCATTTTCTTTAATAAAATATGGCTTTTTGCAGGCTATCGTAAAGAAGAGGATTTTATGGCAAATGAAGAATTGGGATTAAATTTTGGGCGACTGGTCTATTCGGCTAAGCCGAGCGAGGATGCGGTTAAAAAACCGAGTCTGTTTTCGTTTTTATCCAAGGCTCATGCGAACGAGGTCGATGTTTACGAAAACGGGATTAGGCTAAAATCCAAAATAGGGGAGCGAACTTTGCACTATTCGGAATTTTTGGGGATTTACGATTCCATCCATAAACATTCTGAGAACGGTAAAAGTATGCGGGATTTTCAAGTCGAGGTAAAAGACGAGGACGAAAACGCCCTTGTTGACTATCTAAATTGGAATGATGTCAATGATTTTGCGGGGGTTGCCAATGCCATTACCGATACTTACACCGATTTTTTGCTAAATGGAGCAACTAGAGAGACCTTGACGCAGATAGAAATCAGATTCGACGACGACATTACCTTTGATACGTTCCGTCTAAAGAATGGCAATTTTTGTGCGGGTCATGTGCGAGAGATGCAGGAGACTATTGAAATTCCCGCTGAAAATATTACGTCCGTGGATATTTCCCCAGGTTGGATTAAGCTAAAGCACCTTGTAAACGGCAAGGAGGAGATATGGAAGTCGTTTCCCCTTAACAATATTTTCAATATCAATGCGTTGCACATTATTGTGAATGATATTTTGAAACAGGAGTTTTAGGGCTGGCGGGGAAAGCAATATGGCAATATCGGTACTTGCCGATATTTTTCATAAGAGTGGGACAATATCGATACTTACCGATATTTCCATGATAAAACTCAAAGGAGATTAAAGATGACGAAAAAAGGCGTTGGTTGCGAGAAAAACGTAGGCTTAGCCGATGATGCTATAGCTATTGGTAGATAAAATGTCGCATTTAGTCTTACTTACAACCTTAATGGAAGAATTTAACCTGCGGTTGTTAACGCCGTCCGTATCGATAAAAAATAAGACCCTGCCGCATCCCGAGATAAATCGGCCAGCACTGCAATTTGCTGGTTTCTTTGACTACTTTGATTCCGACAGGCTGCAGATTGTAGGTATTGTGGAATACACATATTTTCGACAAATGACTGGCGAAATTCGGCAAACTAACCTACGCCGTATCTTTGAGAGCAAAATCCCCTGTATGGTTATGTGTCGAAATTTGCCGCTACTGCCCTATATGAACAGATATGCGGAGGAGTTTGACATACCCGTTTTTTCGACGACGGAGAATACTACCGATTTTATGGGCGAAGTAATACGCTGGCTCCGCACGCAAATGGCTCCTCGAACACAGATACACGGCGTACTTATGGATGTTTACGGCATTGGTGTTTTGATTATTGGAGAAAGCGGCGTTGGCAAAAGCGAAACGGCTCTTGAGATGATAAAGCGAGGGCATAGATTTGTGGCGGACGATGCCGTGGAGATTCGCAGAGTATCCCAAGAAACGCTAGTTGGCAACTGCCCGAAAAATATTCAATATTTTTTGGAATTGCGCGGAATCGGAATAATCGATGTTCAACGAATGTACGGTGTCGAATCCGTGCGGGCAACGCAAACGATTGATTTAATTATAAAGCTGGAGATGTGGGACAACAAGCGAGAATACGATCGTATGGGGCTAAACGAGGAATATATGGAAATTTTGGGGAACAATATCTCCTGCCATTCCGTGCCAATCCGCCCTGGGCGTAATTTGGCTATAATATGCGAGGCGGCGGCACTCAATCATCGACAGCGCCGAATGGGGTATAACGCCGCCTACGCCTTAACCGAACGCATTACCGACAAAATCAAAAAGAGGCGATAAACATGGAATTTAACTCTCTAAGCAAAATCATACCGCCCGACCGAATCCTTGTAGATGAGCCTATGTCAAGGCACACTTCCTTCAAAATTGGCGGCCCTGCTGATTTTCTTGTGTTGCCCAATTCTCCTCAGGAAATTGCGGGAATTTTGGCGGAATGTCGCAATAATGGGACTGATTTTATCATTTTGGGGCATGGTTCAAATCTGCTTGTTCCCGACGAGGGGCTTAGGGCTGTGGTTATCAAATTGGAAAAATTCGATAAAATCCATATGAATGACGAAAAAACATTGACTGCCGATGCTGGGGTTGCTCTATCGAAATTGTCAAATTTTGCTAAAAACCATCGACTTGCAGGGGCGGAATTTTTGTCTGGAATACCTGGCTCGATGGGAGGGGCAGTTTATATGAACGGGGGGGCATATGGGCATGAAATTGCCGATATTTTCCGCAGTTGCGAGGTGATGAGTGTTAAAGATGGGCAGGTTCATCTCTTTCGCAGCGAAACCATGCAATTTGACTATCGTACAAGCCTATTACAGGCGGACGATTGGATTTTGCTAAATGCCAGCATTTCCCTAAAAAGCGGCAATCCAGAGGAGATAGCGGAATACATGAACGAGCTTAACCGAGTTCGCCGAGAGAAGCAGCCTTTGGAATTTCCGAACGCTGGCAGTATTTTTAAGCGGCCGCCCAATAATTTTGCGGGCAAATTGATTGCGGATTGCGGATTAAAGGGGATGTCGGTGGGCGGTGCGAAAGTTTCGGAAAAACACGCAGGATTTATCGTAAACACGGGCGGAGCTACTGCAAATGACGTTGTTACGCTGATTGAACGCATACAAGCCACGGTTTTGGAGCAATATGGCATAAACCTTGAAACGGAGGTTAAGATATTATGCAATTCGTGATAGTTACGGGAATGTCTGGGGCGGGTATAAGCACCTTGCTAAACATATTTGAGGATTTGGGCTATTACTGTGTTGACAATCTGCCTCCCTCGCTCATACAGAATTTGGCGGATTTTTGCCTAGAGGGCGGTGCGGGAATCGACAAAGTAGCACTTGGGATCGATATAAGAGGCATAAAGCGATTCGATGATTTTTTCACGGGGCTTGCGGCGTTAAAACAGCGGCATTTAGCTTATTCCATAATATTTTTGGAATCGACCGATGAAATTCTGCTTAAGCGTTTCAAGGAGACTCGGCGTTTGCATCCGATTGGGTCTGTGTCCATTGCGAAAGATATTGCGGAGGAGCGAGAGTTATTAAAGCCCATAAAAGCTCATGCTTCCTATGTATTCGACACGAGTCTGCTACTTGTTAGGCAGTTGCGAGAGATGGTTTTGGATATTTTCATGGGGCAGAAAGAATTTGGTTTTATCGTACATATTTGCTCGTTTGGGTTCAAATACGGACTGCCTATGTTGGCGGATTTGGTTTTTGATGTGCGTTGTTTGCCCAACCCTTTCTATGTGGAGGAGCTAAAGCAGCAGACGGGTTTGGATGCTTCTGTGCAAAATTTTATAATGCAAAGCGAAGTCAGCCAAGATTTTTTGAGACACATTGGCGATATGCTTTTATTTTTGGTACCGCTCAACATAAAGGAGGGGAAAAATCAGATGGTTGTAGCAATCGGCTGCACGGGGGGCAAGCATCGCTCCGTTACCATGGCTGTAAACACTCTAAACATTCTACAAAAATCAGGATACTCAGCAGTAATCGACCATCGAGACATAAACAATTAAGGTCGTGGGGCTCTGCCCCACACCCCGCAAGGGGCTCTGCCCCTTGACCCCGCTGGGGGCCAGCCCCCAGACC
>WRKH01000226.1 GCA_009778175.1 Turicibacter sp. | reverse complement strand
AGTGGACACCGTTTAGCCGTTTGCGGAGCAACTGGGGCTGGCCCCAGCGGGGGTGTGGGGGCAGAGCCCCCACGGTTTTAGGTTTTACATGCTTGTTATAATCCATTCGTAAAAGCTGATTTCTACTATTAGGTTTGTGCCGAAATCGTTTTGTAAACGGTCTAGAAGTTCGGCACTTAGGTTCGCCATACCGTCGGAGGCTGTTAGCTCTTGATAGGTGCGGCTACCGATGGTGTTTAGAGCTACAGTGCGTATGTGTATGATGTTCTCTTCTATTGTTTGGGCAATGTCTGTCGACTCCTGCCCTCTTGTGAGGTCGTAACCGATTACAATTTGTATTCTTGTAACGGGATTTGCACTGCCAAACTCGTTGGCTATGTTGGTTACAATCGGCTCGCCTACCATAAATCGCCCTATTTCATCTGGGCGAAGCTGCCTTGGGCTACGGTCGAAACCTTGTGCCGCCGCCGCCGCCGCTGCTTCCATGTTTTGTACCGTGTTTAATGCAAAGAAAGCAACCCCTACTACCGTGCCTAATAATACAACCAGCAAGAAGATGATTATTATCATCATTAAATTGCTTTTTCCCATACTCTGCTACCTCTTTCTATATTTTTTGATTGTCCAACCACGGGCGGAACCGCCCGTGATCGGACGTATTTCTTAATCTAGCACAACCTCCAAATTATTAGCACCCTGCACTACTTCGATGCCAACTTGTTGTGCAAAGACGTAAATCTCAACGCGCCTGTTGTTGGCTCTGCCTTCTACTGTGTAATTTGTGTCGATAGGGATAAATTCGCCATGTGCTGTGGGTTCGACTAAGGCTGGGTCGAAGCCATGCACATCTACTAAATAGTAAAAAACGGAAATCGCCCTGCCAGCGGCTAGGTGCATATTTGACCGAAACCGCTCAGTGCCTATAGGCATGCTATCCGTATGCCCTCGTATGACTATCCGATGCCCTGGGAATTGCGTAAGCCATGTGGCTACATAATTCAACATCTCCAACGCCGATGGCAATAGCTCGTCCTCGCCTACGTTGAACAACATTCCACTCGGGAAGCTGATTACCATATATTCGCCCAAAGCATCGACTCGTATCCCCAGTTCTTCCGCAATATCGTATGGCGCCATATATGTTTGGAAAGCATCCGCCATTGCGTTCATCTGCCCGACTCGGTCAGACACCACTTGTGCAATTTGTGTTACATCTTCGTTTATCGGTGCCTCTGGATTTTGACGAGGTGGTATGGGCGGGGATTCACTAGGCATAAGTCCCGCCGAATCGTTAAACACCGACCCCAACGCTCCTCTTGTTAAGATATTCCGCCCCGCAAGAGCCTCCGCCATTGCCGTAAACTGCTGTGCATCCACTTCCGAAAAGGCAAATAGTAACACGAAGAAACAGAACAGCAACGTAACCATGTCTGCATACGTATTCATCCAGTTGTTTACTGGTGCCTCTCTCTTCTTTTTCTTCATAAACAATACCTCCTATATTGTCCGTGTTATCGGACGTATCGCATTTTTATTATTGGGCATATCGTGTCCATCGATTACTCGTCTCCGCCACCGCTGCCTTCTCCTACTGAATCGCGGAGCATTGGTGCTAGGAAGGATTTTAGCTTCTCTTCAATAATACGTGGGTTTTCGCCCGCTTGTATAGAGAGCATCCCTTCGATTAGGACGGTTTTTAACAAAACTTCTTTACCGTTTATGTTCTTTAATTTTTGTGCAAACGGTCCTGCGATAGCGTTGGCGAAAAGAGAACCATATAGCGTTGTTATCAACGCTATACCCATGGAACTAGCCAGTGCATCCATGTCGGTAAGGTCTGCAAGCATTATTATAAGACCAACGAGCGTACCTATCATACCCCAGGCAGGGAAGAAACCGTTCAAGGCATCCCACACACCAGCAACTTCGGCATGACGCTCGTCTATGTAGGAGGCTTCCGTCTCCATTATGCCCTTAACAAGCTCGGGATCCGTACCGTCAACGATAAGCATAATGCCCTTTTTCAGGAACTCGTCCTCCATTGAAGAGGCGGAATCCTCAAGAGCCAAAACGCCCTCTTTACGTGCCGTGTTTGCCAAAACAACGATTTGGTTGATGGCGGCGGCAGGGTCGATGACTGGTGGTCCAAAGGCTATTTTTAGGGCTTTCATTGCAGCCGTAAAATTTTCGACCGAAGTTGACATAAGGGCAGAACCCGCACCACCCACTCCAACTATTATAATGGACGGTATGTCAATCATCATGCCCGCCATAACGAAATTGCCTTCAACAGCCATGATTATCCCGAATACAAACGCACCGAGACCTACTATCAGTCCAATTAAGGTACCTTTACCCAAAATTATTCACACCTTTCATATATGATTTTATTAAACTCTTAGTGTAATTTCTTCTTATAAGTAACGATTTTGTCAAGAACGATGTCTACTTCTTCTTTTGCGATGATTTTGCGCCCCGTGGTCATGGTGATGGTGGTGTCGGGGTTCGATTCGATAAGTTCGATCAGGTCGCAGTTGATAATCATCTCGTGGTCGTTTAGCTTGGTTATAGCAATCATGCCGTTTTTCCTCCCGTAATTTGATATTATTTTCACACGCAATATACATTATAGCATAAAAAAAATTTTTTTGCTAGTAAAAACAAAAAATTTTTTTCACATTGGGAAATTTGGGTAAAAATATTGTAATAATCATGTTTTTGGTGGATTAAAAATGTGAGGCACGCCCCCAGTCCCGCATTTTTAAAAATTCGACTTATTCGACTTATTTAACTATGATGAGATGCGACTCATTATTGTTAGTGTTGCATTTACCTCTCAACCGTGTTAGAATGATTGGTGTGTGATGCGGAACAAAAAGGCATATCCTTAACCTGTAAAAAACGAGCGGGTCAAGGGGCGAGTCCCTTAAAATCAATGACAGTACTCGCAAACTCGCCCCTATGCAATAGCCCATCCAAAATAAATTTAAAGTTTGTCCACTTTTCAAAGTGGCAGGGGTGTGGGGGCTGGCCCCCACGGTCTTAAGATTTGCAAAGGAGGTAATATGGCGTATAAAGACTTACAACACTTTATGAAGAAGTTGGAACGGAGCGGGGAACTGTTTCGAGTCAAGGCACGGGTTAGTGCCAAGCTGGAAATAACGGAGATAACCGATAGAATTAGTAAACGGAACGGCCCAGCACTGCTGTTTGAAAATGTGGCTAACTCCGAATTTCCCGTACTTATCAATATCTTTGGCTCGTACCGCAGAATGAGCATGGCGCTCGGTGCGAAATCGCTCGAAGCTATCGAGCATGATATTGGTGCATTGATAAATATGTCGAATTATATGAAATTTACAGGGCTTCTTAAACAAACAGCACAAGTGCCGAGGCTGGCGGGGCTGCTGCCTGTGAAAATCAAAAAAGCGGCGGCACAGGAGGTCGTGGAAGAACCCGATTTGCGGCGACTGCCCATACTAAAATGCTGGCCAGGGGACGGCGGGCGATTCATTACCATGCCCCTTGTCTTTACCCGAGATCCCGAGACGGGTCAACAGAACGTCGGAATGTACCGAATGCAGGTCTTTGACAAAAAAACGACTGGGATGCACTGGCACAAGCACAAGGACGGCAATGAAATTTACGAAAAATATAGGGCAAAGGGCTTATCAATGCCCATCTCCGTGGCGATCGGGGCAGACCCTGCAACGATTTATGCGGCGACCGCACCGCTGCCAAAGATTGTAAACGAGATAATGTTTGCGGGATATTTGCGGAAATTTCCCGTCCCTATGGTAAAATCCGTTACCAATGAGATTTACGTCCCCGCAAATAGCGAATTTGTCTTGGAGGGCTTTGTGGACACGACCGAGCCGCTTAGGAAAGAAGGGCCTTTTGGCGACCACACGGGATACTATTCTGAGGTTGACGACTATCCCGTTTTCCACTTGACAAAGATAACACGCAAGAGAAATCCCGTGTACAATGCAACAATAGTGGGCAAGCCGCCGATGGAGGATTGCTACATGGGCAAGGCGACGGAACGCCTGTTTTTGCCCCTTTTAAAGATGATTGCACCCGAAATTCGAGATGTTTCGTTCCCGCTGGAAGGCGTGTTCCATAATTGCGTTATCGTCTCGATTGACAAGCGGTTTCCAGCCCATGCAAAGAAGGTTATGAACACCATTTGGGGGCAAGGGCAGATGATGTACACGAAGATGATTATTGTAGTTGACAAAGATATAAACCCGCACGATTACTCGACCGTGGCGTGGAAAGTGTTCAACAATATCGATGCGAAGAGGGACGTTGTGATAAGCGAAGGTCCGCTGGATGCACTTGACCACAGCTCGCCCATGCGGCTTATGGGGCATAGAATGGGCATCGATGCAACGAAAAAATGGCAATCCGAGGGCTATGACCGAGATTGGCCTGACGACATTGCAATGAGCGAAGAGGTCGTAAAAATGGTGGATGCACGTTGGAAGAGCTATGGTTTCAAAAATTAGAGATTATGGCGAGATGGTCATGTTTTCACATTCGCTTTTTTCTCTGCCTTTCGGAATAATAGCAATGGTTTTAGCATACGGTGCAATGCCTGATTTTATGACGGTTTTTTGGATAATTCTGGCACTCTTGGGGGCACGTACGGCAGCGAATTCCTTCAACCGCATAGCCGACAAGGATTTGGACACAATAAACCCCCGCACGGCACAGCGACATCTCCCTCAAGGAAAGGTCAGCACCTTGGAAGCGTTTGCGATTACCTTTCTGAGTCTAAATGTACTGGCAGTGGCAGCGGCACGGCTCAACCCGCTCTGCCTGATTCTCATGCCCTTTGCGGCGGCGGTCGTGCTGTTTTACTCGTTCACAAAACGCATCACATGGGCGTGTCATCATATCTTGGGAATGTGCTGTGCCCTTGCACCGCTGGGGGCTTGGATTGCGATAAATGCGAGTTTGGAATTAACACCGCTGGTTTTATTTATCGCCGTTACCAATTTCGTTGCGGGGTTCGATATTCTATACGCTACGCAGGACATAGAGTTCGACAGGCAGGAGGCTCTGCACTCTATTCCAGCCAGGTTTGGGTTGAAAAAGGCTAGGTTGACTTCCGCATTTTGCCATTTGATTACGCTCATCTGTTTTGGGGTGCTTTACTTTATAACGGAGTTGACCCCGATATATTTGATTGGACTGGGGCTGGTGGCAGTTTTGATGGCAATTGAACATCTGAGTGCCGAGCCTGGTAGTAAGAAGCGTATGATTTTTGCAGCGTATAGTTTGAATCAAGTGATTAGTGTGGTATTTTTTGGGTTTACTATGTTGGCGTTGTTTCTGTAGAGAGGATTTACGGGCGATTAAAAATTGATAGTATTGCAATTTTGCATAATATTTGACAAAATCGCAGACCGTTGTTATAATTTCTTGCACAAAGTAAATTTGCGGTTGAATAAGGAAAGAGAGGTTATTATGACATTTGGAGCGGAAAATGATATAAATAGGCTTATCGAGTTTATCAACCTACACAATAACATAGTGTTCTTCGGCGGGGCAGGTGTGTCTACCGAAAGCGGCGTACCCGATTTTCGATCGGAAACAGGTTTATATAAGGCGAAGGAGGTTTACGGTCATTCGCCAGAAACGCTGCTGTCCCATACAATGTTTAAGCAGAATCCTGAGCTGTTTTTCAAATATTACAAAGAAAATCTCATTGTGCCGAACATTAAGCCGAATAATGCACATATAGCCCTTGCCCAGCTGGAAAGGGACGGCAAATTAAAGGCTGTAATAACGCAAAATATAGACGGACTCCACACTGAGGCGGGCAGTCAGACTGTCTTTGAGTTACATGGTTCTAATTTGCGGCACTATTGTGTCTCTTGCGAAAAACGGTATGACCTAGCCTATACTTTGGAGCAAGATATTCCAAAATGCGATAAATGCGGCAATATCGTACGCCCTGATATAGTGCTTTATGAGGAACAATTGGACACAAACATTGTGAGAGAGGCGACTAGAGCCATACAGAACGCAGATATGCTAATCGTGGGCGGCACATCGTTGACCGTTTACCCCGCAGCGGGATTATTGCGATATTTCAAGGGTTCTAAAATAGTCTTGATTAATAAATCCACCACCCATTTGAGGGCGGATTTGGTTATAGATCACCCTATTGGAGAGGTTTTGGGTCGATGTGTTTTGTGATTAGGGCAGCGATTGATACCAAAAAAATTCTTTTTTGACAATTTGCCAAAACCGCTATATAATGATTCTAGTAAGTTGAATTTTGGTCGTGTCATAAGCAAGTTAAAATACTGGATTGAAATATCGGGGGCTCAACCCAGTAAACCCAAAAAAATGTGCAGTCCAGGGCGCGCCCTGGTGGGGGTGTGGGGGCAAAGCCCCCACGGTCTTAAGACAGACCTGAGTTTTTGGAAGGAGGGAGAAATGCTAAGGTTTTTGAAGAAGATTGTCGCACTGCCAGTGTTGGCCATGTTGCTGGGTGCGGCGTTGCCGCTCGATCGAACGGAATTTACCACGGGGGAAATTATGGTAAATGGAGTGATTATAGTTGCTCCACGCCCGTCGGTTAGTGGTGTGGACGGTGTTATTATGCTACCTTTGCGAGCCATAGGGGAGGCTCTGCACTTTGCTTTGGAGTGGGACGAGGCAGAGAGGCGCATTGATATAACCGATCGATATAGCCTTTGGATAGGACGTACCGAGATAGCCCGAGACAATGTTATATCGGATTTCGGGCCTGCACCAGTATTGATTGACGATTCAACATTCGTGCCAATTTCGTTCTTTAACTTTGGCATTGAAAATGTAAGTGCAGAAATCATTGACGGCGTTGTCGTTATAGTCAGTCTGCAATAAATGCAAATCCTATTTTGCAATGAGTAACGGATAGAAAGAGAGGGGCTTCGTTTCCAATCGGGCAAGTCTGGCAAGTCGGGCAAATTCCGCCAGACGGCAATTAGCCTTGAGGCGAAACAAGCCAAAATTACAATGAATGTTTTAGAAAATCAACAACAAAATCAAGAAACCAGTGCAATGTCTAGCCTGCGTGTGCGTAAATTGGTAATTTCCGCCATGTTTTTGGCATTAGCACTGGTTATGCGTACGTTTTTTAGTTTGGAAATACCACTTTTTGGGGCAAGTGGTATGCGTATCGGTGTTACGGGAATATTTACATCTGTGCCAGCGATATTGTTCGGGCCGTTCTATGGAATGGTAGTCTCTGGGCTTAACGATTTTATCGGTCATCATATGCGTCCAACGGGGGCGTGGATTCCTTATATAACAATGACCGCTGCTCTTGCGGGCTTTTTACGAGGCGGATTATGGATGCTGCTTCGCAACAAAAAGGCGGTATCTTTGCGTATTTGCGTTATTATCTTTGCTGCGTCAGCTTTGGGAATCGGAATTTCTAACTCACTACTCCTGTCAAGGGATGGGGTTGATGGCAATTTTTTTGAGCAATACACCTTGGAGATGTCGGTAAATGCACAGGGGCTACCTGTACGAACAATAGTAGATCCCTCTCTAATCGACACACAAAACATGGCTTTAATCAGCCAAATGGCAATAAATCGCTCCGTAAACGCTCGCGAGCCTAACGAGTTGATTAGTGAATTTATCATGTTTATGACCACGACGATGATAATAATCGGTATTTTTAGCGCCGCATTGATCGTCATTGGTTGGGCGGCATCCAAGTTCATACTAAAGGAAAGGAAATCCGGCGATTACATAATGGCACTTCTAATAGCGATGCTGACGGCTGCTTTAGTTCAATCTCTGCTAAACACATTCATACTACGCTTCACTTTACCTGCCTGGCAGCTATTACCTTTTTCGCTGGTGGCTATTCCGAGGGCGATACAGAGTACGGCAAGCACGATTATTATAACTTGCATAGTTGCCGCAATTTTTGAAATGTGCAGACATCACCCCCAAATTCGCAAGTGGATAGACTAACAAACCAAACATTTAGGGCAAACCTCCGAGTTTGCCCTTTTTTAAAACCGTGGGGCTCTGCCCCACACCCCGCTGGGGGCGCGCCCCCAGACCCGCTCGTTTGTAATATTTCAATTCGTTTGCGATACTCATTTTTATGGTATTAATGTAGGGGCGGATTCTATCCGCCCGTGGTCATTTTTACCAGTTTGCGGGCGATATGTGGTTGAATACGTTTTTCTAACTCTCAAACAACCCCTTTTTAACAAGCGATTTTGTTAATTCGGCGTGTTGCCCGCCCAAAACCCCAAGCGATGCCATAATATACCCACTATCCTCCAACAACCGCAAATTCCCAGGCTGAGGATATAGCATATTCCCGCTGACATTCAACTCCGTTAATTTCCGCACTATTTCTCCTCGTCCAGGCAACCTCGTAAGCGCCCCGCCTGTCGCCGCCAAATACTTGACAACCGATAAATCCTTCCCCTCTGCCCAGGTACGCCGTCCCGCCGCCGTGTACGTATGCCGCAACGCCCCTGCATGGCGTTTTATTGCCAAGCTAGCCGCCTGATACGCCAAAGCCTCAGTCAGCCGAAACTGCTCATCCGTCTCGGGAATGGCTTTATAATTTTCCAAAATCTCGGAAATCTTCTCAGCCGCAAAACCCGTCTCTTTCGCCAAAAATTCAAGTCCTAACATATTGCACATATTTTTGGCGTTTACATAAACGCCCAAATCGCCCTCGACCGTCCGTTTTGCAAGCGGCTCAGGCGAGATTTGTATGTTGGAAATCTCCTCGCTGCCCTCCGTTACAGAGTGGACATCCGTCGTTGCGCCGCCCACGTCTAAAACCAGCACATCTCCCATTTCATCATACAAAAGCCTTGCACACTCCATAACCGCACCAGGCGTTGGCATTATCGCCCCCGTTACCATTTCTCGGATATGCTCCATGCCTGGCGCTTCTGTTATATGCTCCTCAAACGCCCTATATATCAGCTCTCGAACAGGTTCGACATTCAAAACGTCCAGTTTCGGGTATACATTTTCCGTTATATAAAATTTTCGACCTGCCCTTTCAAAAATTTTAGCAATTTCTTCAACATTCTGCACATTTCCGCAATAAATTACAGGTGAATTTACCCGCAAAGCCGCCAATTTTTCAGCATTAACAAGTGCCGTATCCCGTTCGCCATAGTCCGTGCCGCCCGCTAACAGTATCAAATTCGGAGCAATGCCCTCAATCTTTGCAAGGTCGATCTCTCTCAAAACGCCCGCCGTCATCATATGGATATTAGCCCCTGCCCCCAACGCCGCCTCTCTGCCTGCTCGCACGGTCATATCATAGACTAGCCCATGCACTGTCATTCTCAGCCCGCCTGCCGCACTAGAGGTCGCATACATTTCACTATATTCAAATTCGCTCAAGCCCAGCTTCCTCTTCAAGTCCTCAGCAGCCGCACGCAACCCAATTCGAACATCTCCTTCCCCCACAGAAGTAGCTGCCACGCCCGACCCCAAAAACCTCTTTCCCAAAACATCAAACCCATTAACAACAGTAGTAGTAGACCCAATCTCCGCCACCAAAACATTCAAAACTCCCACCCCCTTCAAAGTCAAAACCGTGGGGCTTTGCCCCACACCCCACAAGGGGGCTAGCCCCCTTGACCCCCTTCGTTCGTTATTTTTTGTTCTCCTGATTCTATCCAATCGCTTCAAATTTTTTGCCGCTAGACAAAATATGCCCGCTTACCTTGCGAAGCCACCCAACGGCGTTCCTAAAACCCAAACAAAATTTAAAGTTTGTCCACTTTTCAAAGTGGCGGGGGTGTGG
>WRKH01000225.1 GCA_009778175.1 Turicibacter sp. | reverse complement strand
CTGGGGGCGCGCCCCCAGCGGGGTCAAGGGGCAGAGCCCCTTGCGGGGTGTGGGGCAGAGCCCCACGGTTTTAGGAGGAAAAAATGGAAAAACATTTACCAGGCGGCGAAATGTCGTCAAGAGTGCTAGATTTTATATGGATAGCAGACTGTTCGGGATCTATGGACGGGGAAAAAATACAAACACTAAACTATGCAATACGACAAACGATTCCCGATATGCAAAAAGAAGCGGATGCAAACCCCAATGCCTCCGTTATGATACGAGCATTGAAATTTTCGGACGGTGCTGCTTGGCATATACCGACAGCTACACCCGTTGAACAGTTTAATTGGATCGATTTGACGGCTGGCGGCGTTACCAGTATGGGTATGGCGCTCGAAATGGTCGCCACCGAGCTTCGATCGTTTCCCACAGATACCCGAAGATTGCCCCCCGTTTTGGTGCTTCTGACAGACGGGCAGCCCACGGACGAATTTAAGAAAGGGCTTGATGAATTGTTAGCAACACCTTGGGGCAAAAAATCCGTGAGAATTGCAATAGCAATAGGAAAAGATGCTGATTTGGAAGTGTTAGAGCAATTTGCAGGCAATCGAGAATTGGTGCTAGAGGCAAAAAATCCTCAACTTTTGATACAATTCATAAAATGGGCATCTACCGTTGTTAAAACGGTGTCGTCTCCACGTGCCAGCGATGGCGGCATTGCGGGTGTTGATTTGAATACCGTACCAGAACTATCCGAAGACGATGACGAAATTTGGTAAGGCTTTATGAAAGGTTGGAGTATAGCAAGTGCATCTGTACAGGGGGCTTCGCACATAAAGAGAGGTACGCCAAACCAAGATGCCTTGCGGGTGCTAAGTACAGAAAATTTTAGCGTAATTGCACTATCGGACGGTCATGGGAGTGCCTCCTGTATTTACAGCGATGAGGGGGCAGAAGCAGCAGTCGAAGTGGTGTGCGAGGTTTTCCAAAATATTTTCAGCGTTTGCGAAGATCATTTTCACACGATAAGCGTAAACAAGGATGTTTGGCTGCCTAAGCAAATCGAGCAGCGTTGGAAGATTAAAGTTTCCGAAATTCACAGGGAGCGGCTTCGAGAACTTCCCGACCCTGATAATTTCCCGCACATACTGTATGGAGCAACATTATTGACGTTGGTTATAACGAATGACTTTATATTTGCGTTGCAACTGGGGGACGGCGATATTCTGCTGACTTGTGTTGATGAAAAATGCCTTGAATGTCTAGAGGCTGAAAAATGTGATAATTGTGCCGAAAGTAATAGCAAATTACACGTGGATTGGGTAATACCGCCCGATGCGACACCAGGTCCTGCAACCAACTCGTTATGCCAAGAGGAATGTTGGCAATACGTAAACACGAGAATAATTCCGCTTGAAAATTCGGGTCAGATAATGTTCTTACTTGCTACGGACGGCTACGCAAACAGTTTTTACACTAACACGGATTTTAAACAGGCGGGGGCAGATTTTTACAATCTATTCAAGGAGCACGGTTTGGAATACGTTCAAAAAAACTTGCCAAACTGGCTAGAAGAAACAGGCACAAAAGGAAGCGGCGACGATATTTCAATGGCCATAATCTTCAACTAGAACACCTAATCCCGTGGAACTCTGGTTGCTTTGCAAAAAATATACAAACGAGCGGGTCTGGGGGCGCGCCCCCAGCGGGGTGTGGGGCAGAGCCCCACGGTTTTGACGGTTTTGGAGGTTTTTGTGAGATTTTTTCATTTGTCCGATTTGCATTTGGGGAAACGAGTTAAGGAGTTTTCGATGCTTGAGGAGCAGAGGGATGTTTTGAGCCAAATTGTGGAAATGGCAAAATCGGAAGGGATTGATGCAGTCGTTGTGGCAGGTGATGTGTATGATAAAGCAATGCCGCCCGTCGAAGCCACGCAACTGTTGGACGACTTTTTGGTTGCCTTGAACCGACTAGGGGTCGCTATTTTTATCATACCTGGTAATCACGATAATGCGGAACGTATGGCGTTTGGTGCAGAATTTTTGAAAATTAGCAATGTGCATATCGGCACATATGTCGGGAAATTTGAACCCTTGAAATTGGAAGACGAATTTGGAGAAATATACCTGTGGCTTTTGCCGTATCTAAAACCGTCCACAGTACGCAAATTTTTTCCAGATAAAGAGATTGGAAGTTATACCGAGGCGATTTCAACAGTGCTGGAGAGTGCAGAAATAGACCAAAATAAACGGAATATTATCGTTGCACATCAATTTATTACAGGAGCGAAAACTAGCGAATCTGAAGAATTTGCCATTGGCGGAATAGACAATATCAGCGGCAAATTATTTGGCAATTTTGACTATGTAGCACTGGGGCATTTGCATAGACCGCAAAACATGAAAAGCAGTAAAATTCGATACTGCGGCACTCCGCTCAAATACTCTCTCTCCGAAATCGACCATGTAAAATCGGTAACTCTAGTAAATGCGAGGGAAAAAGGGGATATTGAAATTTCCGAATTGCCCCTCACACCAAAAAACGATATGCGTGAAATTGTCGGCACATTTGAAGAGCTAAGCAACTCAAATTTCGGTAGAAATGATTATGTATCGATAAAACTCACAGATGAAGAGCCGAATGCCCGAGCAAAGCTACGCTTGTTATATCCCAAAATGCTGAGTTTAGAGATGGGGCTTGGGAACAAAGCAATCGAAGACAGGACGGCAGAAACACTCATAGTGCTAGAGAACAAAACAGCCCTTGACCTTATAAATGATTTTTTCCAAGGGCAGAACGGCAAAGATATGAACTCCGAGCAATCGGAATATGTCAAGGGAATTTTTGAGGAATTAAGGGATGAAACCTATTAGGCTAACCATGTCGGCGTTTAGTTGTTATGCGGGCGTTGAGACGATTGATTTTGAAAAATTGGGGAACGAGGGGCTGTATTTGATTACGGGCGACACAGGGGCTGGCAAAACGACCATCTTTGATGCCATTACATTTGCCCTCTACGACAAAGCCAGCGGCGATGGTAGGGATTCCAGTATGCTACGCAGTAAATATGCGGCGGATAATACCTTTACCTATGTGGAGTTTCTGTTTCAATATCACAATCAAACCTATAGGATAAAACGCAGCCCGAACTATTTGTACAGAAACAAAAAGGGCATATCTACAACGATGAAAGCGTCCTGCGAATTGACCCTGCCAACGGGCGATATAATATCGAACCTGTCCGATATAAATCGGACGGTAGTGCGTATTTTGGGGATTAACAAGGAGCAGTTTACACAAATATCCATGATTGCACAGGGGCAATTTTTGAAAGTT
Source organism: Turicibacter sp. (assembly GCA_009778175.1). Classification (GTDB taxonomy): domain Bacteria; phylum Bacillota; class Clostridia; order Lachnospirales; family WQUN01; genus WRKH01. Next base: position 6,465 of record WRKH01000225.1, on the reverse strand, counting down.
CTAAATTCCAAAACCATAGACAGAATAGAGATTTTCAGAAGGATTTTCGGCACGGAAATATACGACAAACTGCAGCTTAGGGCAAAAGAAGACCTGAAAGACCTGAACAAAAAAATTGAGCACTACGAGCGGGATCTGGATAACAATATTGCCAACATACAAGATGCAGATCGGTTTGAACCAGATGAGCTAGAGAGACTCTTGCCGACCAAAATTGCGGAGCGGCTTACCCATCACATCTCCAAAGATGAGGACATTTGTGCCGAAACCGAGGGAAAATTGGCAGATATTGCAAAAAAATTGGAGGAAATAAACCGCAACATAGGCCGAGCCACACAGGAGAAAAATATGCACGATAGCCTCGAAACTGCCAATTCACGTTTGGAGGCTGAAAAATCGAATTTGAACCATGCCGAAATACGCCTAAACGAAGTAAAATCCAAATTACCCAAATTCGAATCTGCAAAATCGCAGTTGCAAGAAATTGAGCACTCGCTACCAAAATACAGCAAATTACAGTCATTAAGCGAAAAAATTGATGAACACAAAGAGAGCATCGCAGAATATAAATCGAAGATTGATAGATTAGAGAAACGCCGCATTACCAGCAGCCAGGCAATCGAAGATACAAAGAAGATTTTGGGGAAATTGCAAGATGTTCAGGTTGTAACGCAGGATTTGCAGAATAAAAAACTGCTTATCAATCAAAAAAAGCTGGATTTGCGAGCCTTGCAGCAATCGTTGACAACATATAGCGGCCTAAAAAATTCCTTAAAAACTGCAGAAACCGACTATATCCAAAAGGCAGACAAGGTAGAAACGATCCGCAATCATTATGAGGGACTAAACAGAGCCTATCTGGATGAACAGGCGGGTTTTTTGGCGAAAACTTTGCAAGACGATAAACCCTGTCCAGTATGCGGATCATTGGAACATCCAAAACCTGCCAAATTATCCCAAAAAGCCCCCTCCAGACAGGAGTTAGACCTTGCCAAGAAACGAGTCGAAACTCTTGAAACAGAGAGAGCAACAGCCTCCGAAACGGCAAGCAATATTAACGGGCAAATCCAGACAAAACGTGAGGAGATAGTTAATTCCGCCACGGAATTGGGACTGAATATCAAAAATCTCCAGGAGGAGCTGGCTGCGGCAATTACCGAAAATGGCGAAAAATTTTCTAAAATTGAGCAGGACATATCCGATTTGGAGACTAAGATGGCGGAAAAGGCAAAATTGTCGGAAGAACTGCCGAATCTAGAAGAAATACTTGCCAAAATAGCCAAAAAAAACCAAGAAACATCGGAACGGCTGGTGGCATCAGAAACACAGCTTTCCAACGATTGCCAAGCTAGAGAGGATTTATCGAAAGACCTGAAATTCGAGAGCGAAAAGGCGGCATTAGCGGAAATATCGACATTGAGCAACAAGTTAAAGAAATACGAGGCGATACTGCTCGAAGCACAGAGGGCTTTTGATGAGGCAAAATCTAAATTAGAGGGTACTTTGACGGAAATCGGCACATTAGAAACTCAGCTTGCAAACAGTAAAACACCGCCAGATTTAGCGGTATTGAAACAAAAGAAGGAGAGTATCGAGGACGAACAAAGCAGCCTAAACCTCCTATTGCAGTCAACCGTTGCCCGCAAGGCTAATAACCATAGCATTTTGAGCAATATTTCCAAAATTTTGGGAGTGTTGTTAGAGCTAGCTAACAAGCAAAAATGGTTAAGGGAACTATCGGAGACGATAAACGGCGGATTGAGTGGCAAGGAAAAATTCAAGCTGGAGACCTACATACAGACGGCGTATTTCGACAGAGTCGTCAAACGTGCAAATATTCGTTTGTTACAAATGTCAGATTCGCAATTTGAATTAAAACGCCGTGATGGCGGGAAAAAAGGCAGTTTAGTAGGGTTAGATTTGGACGTTATCGACCATTATAACGAGACGGAGCGAGATGCAAAGACACTTTCAGGAGGCGAGTCATTTTTGGCGGCACTCTCGTTGGCACTAGGTTTATCGGACGAGATACAGGACAATGCGGGCGGGATACGTCTCGATTCTATGTTCGTAGACGAGGGTTTTGATGCACTGGACGAAGAAAGATTGACACAGGCGATAAAGGCTTTGTCAAGCGTATCGCAAGCAGATAGACTCGTTGGGATAATTTCGCATATTAGCGGGTTGGCTGATAAAATCGATAAAAAGATTTTGGTTAAAAAGAACGGAGCGGCAGGGAGTCGGGCAACGGTAGTAACAGATTAATTGACATTAAATGCCCAAGGGGAGTTGATCCCCTTGGGCATTTTTACGACCTCTTCCGAATCTTCTTCCAAATCCCTCTATTTTCGCCTAAACAATTTGCTAAGCACAAATACAACGATTATAACGGGTATCAGTCTGCCAATATCGATAATAAACGGTATCCGATTAAGGGCGTGGCGCGGCATGAACGAGCCGAACATACTTCCCGCAAGTGCTACAACCAAAATAACAAGTATTATGAATTTGTAGTTGTGCAAAAAATCCCTTATATCATCGATGTTGTCGGTTACATATTCGCCGGCATTTATCCGTCTGCGTGTGTTAAAGCCATCAAAAAGCGATGCACAGAAAACGACGATTATGGCGAAAACAAACAGCAGCGAAAGGGCATCCGTTCTTACCATGCTAATCATAAACAATAGCCCAAAATACCCCGACATTACCGCAAGCCCTCGTTTCATAAGTCCCATATACATATAATTCAAGCCAGGTACGGGAATTATAAAGGTAAGCAGGAATAATGGCAAAAAGCCTATTCTCCTACGTGGCACATGATGCTCGAGATGACCTCGGCCATGTTCGGCACCAGCACCAGCGGCGGTACAGTTTGGGCAGAAAACACGCCCGTTCTTCTCAAAGCTACATTCTTCGCATATCCAGCAGCCACATTCATTACAGGTACTTACTCCTGCCTTTGTTTGGTGATTTTTACATTGCATAAAATTCTTCCTCTCTAGTATCCTAAATTTTGCCTTGCTAAAACAATATACGCAGGTAGGCTTAAAAAGTTTGCACCCCGTGATGTTAAAAACGCAAGTGGATGTAAAAAGTTTGTACCCCGTAGCGTTAAAAACGCAGGTAGGCGTAAAAAGTTTGCATCCCGTGATGTTAAAAAATTACTTGCACAAACTCCAAAAATATGTTAGAATAAATCTCAAAAAGACCGTAGGAGGTTAAAAATGAGTAGAAATCCACTATTGCTACAAAAATGGGACTTCATAGTCCTATTAGGCGAATCTGGGGGCGGCAAGGGCACTCTTGTACGCAACCTGTTAACTTACTGGCTACCTGACCTAAAAACAGCCAGCATGGGCGACATTTTCAGGAAAAAGGCGGAATCAAGCCCTGAAATCAAGAGCCTCACCGAACAAGGCGTACTTATCGACGACAAAATCACATTCAGCGTCTTCAAAGAGTTCGCCGAGGAGAGCCATCCTGGCTTAATCGACGGTTTCCCTAGAAATCGCCAACAGGCCATCGAGCTTATCCGTTTCGTCAAGGAGAAGGGCTGGCGCGTCTTAGTTGTCGATATTCACTGCACAGTCGAAAAAATTATCGAGCGTTTACTCGCTCGAAACCGAGCTGACGACAAGCTAAACATCATCTACAAGCGCCACACTGACCATATGTACCTTCATCCTCTCGTTATGGCAGAAATCACCAGCCGCCCCGACCTTTTCGACGTTATCAACCTAGACGGCTCAAAGGGTTCCGAACTAAGTTTCACAAACTTCCTTCTCGACGTACTCCGCCTAGTAGACATGCTCTACTTCTACGACCTAAGCTACGTCGAAACTTCTTTCAAAGTAGAAGAAAACGAGGCCAGCGTAAACCCTGCCATAAACCGCTGGATTTGCGGCTTCCTAAACAGCATCCAAGAAAAAATCATCTCCCAACAGTAAAACCGTGGGGGCTCTGCCCCCACACCCCTGCAAGGGGACAAGCCCCCTTGACCCCCAACGTTCGCTATTTTTTGTTATCGTGGATTTCCGATAACAGCTACAAATTTGAAATGATTGGGGATTCCCATGGTAACATAAAAAACGAACGTTGGGGTCAAGGGGCTTGCCCCTTGCGGGGTGTGGGGCAGCGCCCCACGGTTTTGATGTTTAGAAAGGGGTAAGTATGAGTAATTTTGATATTGCTGGTATGTGTGTGAGGAGTTTGTTTAAGCGGAAATTGCGTAGTGTGCTTACTATGCTAGGCGTTATTATTGGGACTGTTGCCATTATTGTTACTATTTCGCTGGGGCTGGCGGTCGAGTTTCGGTTTGGGCAGATGATTGACGGTATGGGCGATGTTACTGTTATTACTGTGCAGAATGTTATGGGCTGGATTACACCTGATGGGACTATGCAAACCGAATTTCCTGAACTGAATGACGAGGCGGTTCGGAATTTTGAAGCGATTCCCCATGTCGATGCCGTTTTGCCTGTCATTGAGACTAATATGTTCCTGCGGAGCGGCGTTTATACGTCTACTTGGCAACGGATTGTTGGCGTAAGGCCTGAAACTTTTCAGGCGCTAGGTCATGGACTGGAAGCTGGGCGAATTATGCAGGACGGCAATCCCTTTGAGGCGGTATTTGGTAGCAGGACGGAGTTGAATTTTCAAGACTCGACCACCAATGAATGGACGGACAGGTTTTGGCCTTCTATGATGGGCGAAGATGTTGACGTTTTTGTTGATATTTTCAACGACCGCATACAGTTCTCGTATAATCAGACTTTCATATGGGGGACGACCTCGCCTGAGGATGCGGATAATGCACCACCGCCGCCACGTGTTTTTACCATGGAACCTGTTGGGCTGTTGGAATTGAGTAACGATTGGAGCGTTGACCAAGCCATTTTCATGGATATCGAATTTGTGCGGCGAATGAGCATTGATTCACAACGCCAAAATCAGCAAGACCAGTTGCAATGGTTGAGTGTAGACGGCGGTTTTGGGCATATTGACGCACGTGCAAATGTGGTGCGAGATGTTGGGTATAGCAACATTTACGTCCGTGCCACGAACATTGACACGGTGTCAGACGTGCATGAGGCGATTCTTGCAATGGGATATTCCGCATGGTATCCAGCACAAAGCCTTAATGTCATACGTGAAATGGTGGCAAGCCAACAGCAGATGTTGGGTGCGATTGGGGCTGTGTCGCTCTTTGTCGCCGCTATCGGCATTGCAAACACCATGGTAATGTCCACTTACGAACGCACGAAAGAAATCGGCGTAATGAAAGTAATCGGTGCGTCGCTTAGTGATATTCGCAAACTCTTTCTTATGGAAGCGGCGATGATTGGCTTTATCGGAGGGGTCTTTGGGCTAATTTTCAGTTACGTCGCCTCGTATATTTTGAACAACCACGCCCAGGGAATGTTTATGGGCGGAATGATTGACATGATGGCTGGCGGCAGTGATGAAATCGTGTCGTTGATACCGCCTTGGCTGGCTGTGGCGGCGTTGGTTTTTGCAGGGCTGATTGGCTTGGTTTCAGGATATTTCCCAGCTCGCCGTGCAACCAAACTTAGCGCCTTGAATGCGATACGAACGGAATGATAGTATTAGCTTCCGCCTCGCCACGGCGTATTGCGTTGTTCAAAATGGCTGGCTTTGAATTTACCGTGCTGCCAGCCGATATTGACGAGGATATTAACGAGACCGACCCTGTAAAAATGGTCGCCGAACTTTCGGCAAAAAAAGCCAAAGCCGTTCAGGAAAGAGTTTTGCCGAGCATGATGATAATCGGTGCGGACACAACGGTATATATAGACGGCAAAATCCTAGGTAAGCCTGCCAGCGAGCAGGATGCTTTTGGTATGCTAAAACTTTTGCAGGGGAGGTCTCACACGGTTTACACAGGCGTAACGGTGCTAAAAGCGGCTCACGAGGAGACGTTCGTGGAAAGCACGGCAGTTACGATGTCGCCGCTATCCGATGAGGAAATTTGGGCATACATAGCCACAGGCGAGCCCATGGACAAGGCAGGTGCATACGCAATCCAAGACAAGGGTGCACTCCTAATCGAAAAGATAGACGGCGATTTTTACAACGTGGTTGGATTGCCGCTGTGTCGGTTGAATCGGAAGATTAAAAATTTTGAAGCGTAGGGGCGGATAGAATCCGTCCGCAACCGCCAAACCGTTCATAATCGCAAACCGTTAAAAACACGGGCGGATAATATCCGCCCCTACGAAAAAATCAAAATTTGCAAGAAAAGCGGCAGCATTTTGCCAACAAACAAAAAAATTTGGAGCGATTGGGAAAAATCACGAGCCAAAAAATAACGAAAGTTTGGGGGTCAAGGGGGCTTGTCCCCTTGCGGGGGTGTGGGGGCAGAGCCCCCACGGTTTTAATGTTTTAAGGAGCGATAATGTTATGAAGAAAATTTTATTTTTGGTGGTTTTGTTTTTGGTGGCTTGT